>JBFOLW010000281.1:0-5505 GCA_040830305.1 Erythrobacter sp. | reverse complement strand
GCTCGGTTTCCTCATTCTCACCTTCCGCCAGCAGATCGTCACCGGGATCGGGTTCCTGACGGGGGTCGAACTGTGGGACCCTCAGGTCCGCTTCCTGACCACGCTGCCGTCCAAGACCGACCCGGTCGAGGTCGTGCTGATTGTGCTGCTGGCACTGGTCCTCAGCTTCCTCGCCACGCTCTACCCTGCGTGGAAAGCGGCGAGCACCGATCCGGTTCAGGTTTTGCGTTATGAATAGGCCGGTCGTCGAACTCACGAAGCTGACGCGCAGCTTCGAGCAGGGCGGAGTGCGCATCGACGTGCTGCGCGGGGTCGATCTTGCGATCCAGCCGGGCGAGATCGTCGCGCTGCTGGGGCCTTCTGGCTCGGGCAAGTCGACGCTGCTGCAGGCGGTGGGCCTGCTCGAAGGCGGGTTCGGCGGCGAGATCGTCATCGCCGGGCATTCTGCGGAGAAATCGGACTCGCGTGCGCGAACCATGCTGCGGCGCGAACATCTCGGCTTCGTCTACCAGTTCCATCACCTGCTTCCCGATTTCGATGCGCGCGAGAATGTCGTGCTGCCGCAATTGGTCGCCGGACGCCCACGCGCCGAGGCCGAGGCGCGCGCCGAGCAACTGCTGGTTGCGCTGGGCCTCGAACACCGGCTCGACCATCGCCCCAGCCAGCTTTCGGGCGGCGAGCAGCAACGCGTCGCAGTCGCACGCGGTCTGGCCAACAAGCCCGATCTCGTGCTCGCCGACGAGCCGACCGGCAATCTCGACGAGGCGACATCGGACAAGGTGCTCGCGCAATTCCTCGATCTCGTCCGCGGCGAGGGCAGCGCCGCGCTGATCGCGACGCACAACGAGCGGCTGGCGCAGAAGATGGACCGGATCGTCCGCCTTCACGAAGGTGTGCTAGAATAGAGGACCCGCAAGCGGTTTCGCTCGTTGGTCGGGCAAAGGAGACTTGCATGACCGACCATCCCAGCACCTACCGAGGCGAAGACACCCACAGCGGGGAAATCGACTGGGACGATCGGGCGAGCCTGCACCGCAAGCATGACGGCGACGGGCTGCTCGATTCCGCCAAGGGCCTGCGCAGCGGCACTTTCGCCGATCTCGTACGGCACATGATGCTGATGCCGGAGCATGAGCGCGCCGATTACTACATCGAGAAAGCCGGCGATCGCGAATATCATGCAGATGAGGTGGCGGGCCTGTCGCAGCGTGACGACTTTCCCCGCTCGTAGGAGGCGATCGGGTCTCCGTCGATAGCGGCTCGCGCGGGGATCGGGCGAAGCGCAATGTGGCAGCATCAGGGGAGATTCAACCATGCTGACCGCCGCAATCGCGCTTGTCCTGGCCCAGGCCGCTGCACCAGCCGCCACGCCGCCATCGCAACCGAAATGCGAAGGTACTAACCACGAGGCGTTCGACTTCTGGGTCGGCGAATGGGCGGTGTTCCCCAATGGCGGCGGCGAGCAGGTGGCGGACAGCCGGATCGAGAAAGTCAGCGAAGGCTGCGCGATCCGCGAGACCTGGATGCCGTTCCAGGGGCGGGGCGGGAGCAGCCTGAGCGCCTATGATCCGACTACCGGCGGCTGGCACCAATTATGGGTGGGCGGCGCGCCGGGACGCGTCTTCTTCGACGGCGGTGCGGTCAACGGGGGCATGGTGCTGACCGGATACTGGGGCCGGAATGCGCAGGGCGACCGGATGCTCGTGCGGATGACCTATTCGCTTGAAGAGGACGGCAGCGTGCGACAATACGGCGAGGCAAGCGCGGATCACGGACGAACGTGGTCCGATGCCTTCGACTACCTCTATCGCCGCAAGGAATAGCGCGCCCATGACCACGATTGCCGATTTCACCGTCGCCACCAACAAGGGCGACCAGCTCGATTTGAAGGAGAAACTCGGCAAGGTGCTGCTGGTGGTGAACACCGCCAGCAAGTGCGGCTTCACCCCGCAGTACGACGGGCTCGAGGAGCTGTTCCAGCAGTACAAGGACAGGGAATTCGAGGTCCTCGCCTTTCCCTGCAACCAGTTTGGCGCACAGGAACCGGGCGATGCGGACGAGATTGCCGAATTCTGCAAAATCAATTTCGGCGTGACCTTCCCGCTGATGGCCAAGGTCGACGTCAATGGCGACGACGCCAGCCCGCTGTTCGACTGGATGAAGGCGGAAAAGCCCGGACTGATGGGCTCGAAGGCGATCAAGTGGAACTTCACCAAGTTCCTGATCGACCGCGAGGGCAATGTGGTGAAGCGCTACGGCCCGGCCGACGCACCCAAGACCATCGCGCGGGACATCGAACAGCTCCTCTAGCTCCGCCCACAGCCTGTGGAG
Organism: Erythrobacter sp.; assembly: GCA_040830305.1. Classification (GTDB taxonomy): domain Bacteria; phylum Pseudomonadota; class Alphaproteobacteria; order Sphingomonadales; family Sphingomonadaceae; genus Qipengyuania. Next base: position 3,174 of record JBFOLW010000281.1, on the reverse strand, counting down.
AATTGACCGCGCCGCCTACTGGAGAATCGCCTCCGCAGCACGCATATTGCTCCGCATGCCCTTCAAGCCCTTCGTCCCCTTCCGCATCCTGTCGGCCTATACGATGCTGGAGGGCGCGATCGACCCCAAGGCGATGGCCAAGCTGGCGAAAGAACGCGGCTTTCCCGCGATCGCGATTGCGGACCGCAATGGCCTTTATGGCGCGGTCATGTTCGCCAATGCCTGCAAGGCGGAAGGCATCCAGCCGATCATCGGCACGTTGCTGGGCGTCGCCCGCGACAAGGAAGGCAAGCAGGTCGACTACCTGCCGCTCTACGCGCAGGACGAGGCAGGCTACGACAATCTCTGCAACCTTGTGTCGAAGGCGCATCTCGAACGCCCGCTCGAATTCGAACCGCACGTCCGGATGGAAGACCTTGACGGGCACACCGACGGCCTGATCGCATTCACCGGCGCAAGCGAGGGGGGAGTGACCCGCCTGCTTGCCGAGGGGCAGCAAAGCCACGCCGAAGCGCTGCTCGACCGGTTGCAGACCCTGTTCCCCGAGCGGCTCTACATCGAGCTTGCGCGGCGCGGGAACGGTGTGGAGGAACGCGCCGAACCCGCGCTGGTCGAGCTGGCCTATGCGCGCGACCTGCCTCTGGTTGCGACGAACCCCGCCAATTTCGCCGAACCGCACATGCACAAGGCGCATGACGCGATGCTATGCATCGCCGGTTCGACCCATGTCGATGCCGAGGAACGCGCGCGGTCCAACCCCGAAAGTTATGTGAAGACCTATCACATGATGGACGAGGCCTTCGCCGATCTGCCCGAGGCGGTGCAGAACACGCTCGTCGTCGCGCAGCGCTGCGCCTACGCGCCGCCCTATCGCAAGCCGATCCTGCCCAGCCTTGCGGGCGATCTCGAGGGCGAGGCTCGGATGCTCGAGGAAGATGCGCGCAAGGGTCTGGAAGCGCGGCTCGAGCCCTATGGCGCAATGAGCGAGGAAGAGCGCCAGGTCTATTTCGACCGGCTGAAATTCGAAGTCGACATCATCAACCAGATGGGCTTCCCCGGCTACTTCCTGATCGTTGCCGACTTCATCAAATGGGCCAAGGACCACGATATTCCGGTGGGGCCGGGGCGTGGTTCGGGTGCAGGCAGCCTCGTCGCCTGGGCTCTGACCATCACCGATCTCGATCCGATCCAGCTGGGCCTGCTGTTCGAGCGCTTCCTCAACCCCGAACGCGTTTCGATGCCCGACTTCGATATCGACTTCTGCGAAACCCGGCGCGGCGAGGTGATCCGCTACGTCCAGCAGAAATACGGGCACGACCACGTCGCGCAGATCATCACCTTCGGTAAGCTGAAAGCGCGCGCGGTGCTGCGCGATACGGGCCGCATCCTGCAGATGAGCTACGGCCACGTGGATCGCCTCTGCAAGATGGTGCCCAACCATCCGACCGATCCGTGGACGCTGCCGCGTGCCTTGAACGGAGCGGCCGATTTCAAGCGCGAGTACGACAACGACAACGAGGTGAAGCGCCTCGTCGACCTCGCGATGCAGCTCGAGGGCTTCCCGCGCAACAGCTCGACCCACGCGGCCGGCGTGGTGATCGGCGACCGCCCGCTCGCCAAGCTCGTCCCGCTCTATCGCGATCCGCGCTCGGACATGCCGGTGACGCAATACGACATGAAGAATGTCGAAAGCTCCGGCCTCGTCAAATTCGACTTCCTCGGTTTGAAGACGCTGTCGGTGCTCAAGAAGGCGGTCGACCTGCTCAAGCGGCGCGAGATCGATATCGACCTGTCGCAGCTGCCGCTCGACGATCCCAAGGTCTACGAGCTGATGAAGGCGGGTAACACGGTCGGCGTGTTCCAGCTCGAATCGGAAGGCATGCGGCGCACGCTGACCGCGGTGAAGCCGACCAATTTCGGCGACATCATCGCGCTCGTCTCGCTCTACCGCCCGGGCCCGATGGACAACATCCCGCTGTTCGGCAAGCGCAAGGCGGGCGAGGTGCCGATCGAGTACCCGCACGCCAAGCTCGAAGGCATCCTCGCCGAGACCTACGGCATCTTCGTCTACCAGGAACAGGTCATGCAGGCCGCGCAGATCCTCGCCGGATACTCGCTCGGCGATGCCGACCTGCTGCGCCGCGCAATGGGCAAGAAGGTCCAGGCCGAGATGGACATCCAGCGCACGCGCTTCGTCGAGGGCTGCAAGGAGGTCAGCGGAATCGAGAAGGCCGAGGCCAATGCGCTGTTCGACTTGATCGACAAGTTCGCCGGCTACGGTTTCAACAAGTCGCACGCCGCCGCCTATGCGCTGCTCGCCTACCAGACGGCGTGGCTCAAGGCGCACTACCCGGAAGAATTCTACGCCGCCTCGATGTGCTTCGACATGCACCAGTCGGAGAAGCTGGCGATCTTCGTCGACGATGCGCGGCGCGGCGGGATCACGGTGCTGCCGCCTTCGCTCAACCATTCGGAGGCCGAATATACGGTCGAGCAGACCGACGACGGCTATGCCGTGCGCTATGCGCTGGCAGGCATCCGCAACGTCGGCGAGCGCGCGATGGAAGCGATCGTCGACGAGCGCGAGGCAGCGGGCCGGTTCGAGAGCCTGAAGGATTTGTTCGAGCGCCTCCCCAAGGGCTCGATGAACTCGCGCCAGCTCGAGGCGCTGATCAGCGCAGGCGCGCTCGACGAGTTCGAGCCCAACCGTGCCAAGCTGATGGCCAATACCGACATGCTGCTGGCAGTCGCCGATGCAGCCGAGCGCGAAAGATCGAGCGGGCAGGCCGGGCTGTTTGGCGGGGAGGATGCCGTGGTCGAGGATACGCTGCGCCTCAAGGATGCCGAAGACTGGTCGCTCAGCGAGGCGCGCAGCCGCGAGAAGGAGAACATGGGCTTCTCCTTCAAGGAACACGCGACGGCCGCCTATCGCGAGATCGCCAGCGCGCAGGGTGCCCGTTCGCACGCCTCGCTGATCGCGGGCGGGGTGCCCGGTGGCGGGCGTATGGGCGCGGTCATGGCAGTGCAGGTCGAAGGCGCGAGCAAGGGCACCACCAAGCGCGGCAAACCCTTTATCCGCGCCGATTTTTCCGATGCCTCGGGCCAGTTCAGCGCCGCCTGCTTCGAAGAGGGGCTGGTCGAGAAATTCCTCGAATGGGCCGAAAACCAGACCTG
>JBFOLW010000280.1:0-9995 GCA_040830305.1 Erythrobacter sp. | reverse complement strand
TCAGGCGCCCGCCTTGCGGCTCAACTCGCGCATCGCATCGTCGAGGCCGTCGAGCGTCAGCGGGTACATGCGGTCGTTGACCAGCTGCTTCATGACCTTGGTCGACTGCGAATAGCTCCACTGCTTTTCGGGCACCGGGTTCAGCCAGACGGTCGCGGGGTAGGTGTTGGTGACGCGCTGCATCCAGGTCGCCCCGGCTTCCTCGTTCATATGCTCGACGCTGCCGCCGGGATGGGTGATTTCGTAAGGGCTCATCGCCGCATCGCCGACGAATATGACCTTGTAATCATGGCCGTATTTGTGGAGCACGTCCCAGGTCTTGGTGCGCTCCTGCCAGCGGCGGCGATTGTCCTTCCACACGCCTTCGTAGAGGCAGTTGTGGAAGTAGAAGAACTCGAGATTCTTGAATTCGCTGGTCGCGGCGCTGAACAGCTCCTCGCACATCTTGATGAAGGGGTCCATCGAGCCGCCGACATCGAGGAACAGCAGCAGCTTGACCGCATTGTGGCGTTCGGGCCGCATGTGGATGTCGAGCCAGCCCTGCTTGGCGGTGCCTTCGATCGTCGCATCGAGATCAAGCTCGTCCGCCGCGCCTTCGCGCGCGAAACGGCGCAGGCGCCGCAGCGCCATTTTGATGTTGCGGGTGCCGAGTTCCTTGGTGTTGTCGAGGTTCCTGAACTCGCGCTTGTCCCACACCTTGAGCGCGCGCTTGTGCTTGCTCTCGCCGCCAATCCGCACGCCTTCGGGATTGTAGCCCGAATTGCCGAAGGGCGAGGTGCCCCCCGTGCCGATCCACTTGTTGCCGCCCTGGTGCCGCTTTTCCTGTTCCTCGAGCCGCTTCTTGAGCGTCTCCATGATCTCGTCCCAGTCGCCCAGGCTTTTGATCGCCTTCATCTCCTCCTCGGAGAGGAATTTCTCGGCCACCGCCTTCAGCCAGTCCTCCGGAATATCGACCGGGTTCTGGCCGTAATCGGTGAGGATGCCCTTGAAGACCTTCTGGAAAACCTGGTCGAACCGGTCGAGCAACCCCTCGTCCTTCACGAAGGTTGCGCGCGACAGGTAATAGAACGCCTCGGGCGATTGCTCGATCACATCGCGGTCGAGCGCCTCGATCAGCGTGAGGTGTTCCTTGAAGCTCGCGGGAATGCCCGCAGCGCGCAGCTCGTCGACAAAATTGAAGAACATGACCAAGCGTCTAGCGCGTGCTCGCCATCGGCACCAGAGCCCGATTTCGCACATTCTCTTTACGGTCCGCTAACCATCCTACCTTACGGAGGCCGCACACACATCCAACGAGGGGGTCAACTGGACAATGGAACTTAGCGCGATCGATGCCCGGGACGCATCGGCCCTCGACCAAATTCCCGAAGCCTGCGGCAAGGTTACCGTCGGTTGTTCGGACGTGGCCGGCATCGTTCAGGGCGTCATCGATTCGTTCGGCCATCTGCGCAGTGAGTATGTCGAACTACAGGGGACGGTCCGCGCGCTCGACGAAGACCAGCGCAAGGTTCTCGAGGCAAGCGACGAAGCGCGCCTGCTGTCGGAACGCGCGATCGAGCGGCTCAACGACGGCTCGCTGATGATCAGCAATTCGCTGAACGAGATCGGCAACCTTCTCAGCCTCGTCGAAACGCTGACCGAGCACGTTACCGGCTTTGCCGCCGCGATGGACCAGGTGCGCCGTTCGAGCCAGGAAATCGACCAGATCGCCGAGACCACCAACATTCTCGCGCTTAACGCCACGATCGAGGCGATGCGCGCCGGGGAGCAGGGCCGCACTTTTGCCGTCGTCGCCAACGAGGTGAAATCGCTCGCCAGCGAGACGCGCAAGGCGACCGAGGAAATCGGACGCACGATCGACATGCTGGGCAACGAAGCCGAGCAGGTCATCGAGAAGATCGAGAGCGGCGCAGCTGCCAGCAGCCAGGCGAAGAATTCGGTCGGCTCGATCGAGGATACAATGCGCAGCGTCACGGCCTTGCTACTCGAGGTCGACGGTCAACAAGACCAGATCGCGCGCAACACGGCCACGATTTCGGATCATGTCCACCGCGTACAGGACGTCCTCGGTGACTTCGACGGGGCGGTCAGCGAGAACGAGAACAATCTCGCGAGCGCGCACGACCGCATGGAAGAGCTCGAACTGATCGCGAGCGACATGTTCGACAAGCTCGTAAAGGCCGGACTGTCGCCGCAGGACAGCACTATGGTCGAGAAGGCGCAGTCGCATGCGCAGGAAATCGTGGCCATAGCAGAAAGCGCGATCGCGTCGGGTGAACTCACGATGGAACAGCTGTTCGATCGCGACTACCGTCAGGTTCCGGGAACCAATCCTGCCCTCTATCGCACGGGGCTGAGCGATTGGGCCGATGCCAACTGGCGTCCGCTCAACGATCGCGTAAGCGGTGAGGGCGGCGGCGTCATCATGTGTTCGCAGGCCGATATGAACGGCTTCCTGCCGACCCATGTCACCGAACATTCACGCCAACCGACGGGTGACCTTGCGCACGATACAAAATACTGCCGCAACGGCCGCATCATTCTCGAAGGCATCGACCATGTCGCAAAGGCCACGACGGATCCTTACACGATGGCGGTGTATCGTCAGGAAGGCGACGGCAAGAACTACCTCGTCGTGCGCAATGTCTATGTCCCGATAACCATCAACGGCCGCCGCTGGGGCGATTTCGAACTCGCTTACAGTTTTCGCTGATCATCGGACCTGGCAACGAAAAAGGGGCGCGCACCATGATCGGTACGCGCCCCTTTTGCCGTATGGTGTAAGCTTCAGCTCTGGCGGCGCGCCATGAAGGCCAGGCGTTCGAACATCATGACGTCCTGTTCGTTCTTGAGCAGCGCACCATGCAACGGCGGAATCGCCGCATTGGGGTTGGCGTCCTGCAGCACGTCGAGCGGCATGTCTTCGTTCAGCAGCAGCTTGAGCCAGTCGAGCAGTTCGCTGGTGGAGGGCTTCTTCTTGAGACCCGGCACGTCGCGGATCTCGTAGAATATCTCCATCGCCTTGGTGACAAGGTTCTTCTGGATGCCGGGAAAGTGCACTTCGATAATGTCGCGCATCGTCTCGGCGTCGGGGAACTTGATGTAGTGGAAGAAGCAGCGGCGCAGGAAGGCGTCGGGCAGTTCCTTCTCGTTGTTCGAGGTGATCACGACGATCGGGCGTTCCTTGGCCTCGATCCGCTCATGCGTCTCGTAAACGTCGAAGCTCATTCGGTCGAGCTCCTGCAAGAGGTCGTTGGGGAACTCGATGTCGGCCTTGTCGATCTCGTCGATCAGCAGCACGGGCAGCTGCTCGGAAGTGAAGGCCTCCCAAAGCTTGCCCTTCTTGATGTAGTTCGAGATGTCGTGAACGCGCTCGTCGCCAAGCTGGCCGTCGCGCAGGCGCGCGACCGCATCGTATTCGTATAGCCCCTGCTGTGCCTTGGTGGTCGACTTGACGTTCCACTCGATCAGCGGCGCATCGATCGCCTTGGCTATCTCGTGCGCGAGGACCGTCTTGCCCGTGCCCGGTTCACCCTTCACCAGTAGCGGGCGGCGCAGTGTCACCGCCGCATTGACCGCTACCTTGAGGTCCTCGGTGGCGATATAGGATTTCGTACCTTCGAAACGGGTCGGTTCGGTCATCGGTTTTCCCTTGCAACTTTACGTAAGCGTTAGGGGTCGGGCACGAGACACGCAAGGGGGCGTTGTAACCGATGTCTCATACCCTGCGTATCTGGAGGGATTATGCCTACCGAGAAGATCATCATCGCTACCGACGAGGGGCACGACCTCGAAGGATCGCTGGAACTCCCCACCGGCCTGGTTCGCGGTGCGGCGCTGTTTGCGCATTGCTTCACCTGCACCAAGCAAAGCCGTGCGGCGGTCAGCATCGCCCGCGCATTGGCGAAGGAGGGAATCGCCTGTCTCAGGTTCGACTTCACCGGCCTTGGTGGAAGCGAAGGCGAATTCGGCCGGGCGGGCTTCGCTACCGATGTCGCGGACCTCGTTGCAGCGGGCGAGGAACTGCTCGACCGCTTTGCGCGGCCGATCCTGCTGGTCGGGCACAGCCTTGGCGGCGCGGCCGTGCTGGCGGCGGCCGACGATCTGGGCTTCGACAAGGTCGCCGCAATCGCCACCATCGGCGCGCCGAGCGACGTGCCGCACGTGCTCCAGCGGATCGACGGCGATCTCGAGGCGATCCGGCGCGAAGGCGAAGGCGAGGTTACGATCGGCGGCCGCGATTTCGCGCTCAGCCGTGATTTCTTGGAGAAGGTCGAAAACATCGACCTGCTGGAGGAAGTCGGGCGACTTCGACGACCGCTCCTGTTCCTGCATTCGCCGACAGACGACGTTGTCGGGATCGAGAATGCGAGCGCGCTGTTCGGCGCGGCCAAGCACCCGAAGAGCTTCGTCAGTCTGGAGGGGGCGGATCACCTGCTGCTGGAGGAGGCCGATGCCCGGTTCGCGGCCAGCGTCATCGCCTCTTGGGCGAGTCGGTATATCCCCATGCGCGACGACTGGCCGTTGCCCGAGGAGGGCGTGGTGGTGAAAACCGGACACGGCAAGTTCGGCACCGAAGTCCACACCGCGACCCACCGCTTCATAGCGGACGAACCGCGCAGTTACGGCGGTGACGATACCGGGCCGACGCCCTACGATCTACTCAACGCCGCGCTTGGCACCTGTACCGCGATGACGATGAAAATGTATGCCGACAGCAAGGGTTGGCCGCTCGAAGGCGTGACGGTGGAGGTAACGCATGAACGCGACCACAAGGATGAGTGCGATCATGTTGCGGCGATGGAAGAGGGGCAGAAAATGCAGGCGCTCAAACGCCGGATCGAAGTCCACGGCGACAAGCTTAACGACGATCAGCGCTCAAGAATCATCGCGATCGCCGACAAATGTCCCGTACACCGGACGCTCGAGGGCGAACTGCACGTACACACGGAGGAAGCGGCATGATCATCATTACAGGCTCCGCGGAGCTAGGTCCGGATAACCGGGAAGAGGGCCTTCGCTTGGGCCGCGAGCATTCGGCGCGCTCGCGCAATGAGCCCGGCTGCATTGCGCACAATTGTTTCGAGGATGCGGAAACGCCGGGGCGGGTGCACTTCTTCGAGAAATGGGAAGACATGGCGGCCGTGCAGGTCCACTTCGCGGTCCCGGCATCGGGCGAGTTCGTCCGCCGGCTTTCTGCGCTGGCGCAGGCCGAACCGACCATCGAGATATATGCTTCCGAGAGGATCGAATTCCCGGCGCGCTAGGCGTCGATCATCTCGCGGTCCATGTCGCCGGCGTTGTTCTGGATGAAGTTGAAGCGGTGTTCCGGGTTGCGGCCCATCAATTGATCGACGAGTTCCTTGACCACCGCACGCTGCTCGAATTCCTGCGGCAGGGTGATCCGGATCAGGCTACGGGTGTCTGGAGCCATTGTGGTCTCGCGCAATTGCGCTGGGTTCATTTCGCCCAGGCCCTTGAACCGGCCTACATCGACCTTCTTGCCCTTGAAAACGGTTTCCTCCAGTTCGGCGCGGTGCGCGTCGTCGCGGGCGTAGCGGCTCTCCTTGCCTGCCGTAAGGCGGTAGAGCGGAGGCTGGGCGAGGTAGAGGTGTCCGTTTCGCACCACCTCGGCCATTTCCTGGAAGAAAAAGGTCATCAGCAGCGTGGCAATATGCGCACCGTCGACATCGGCGTCGGTCATGATGATGATCCGGTCGTAGCGCAGGTTTTCCGGATCGCAGTCCTTGCGCGTTCCGCAGCCCATGGCCAACGTCAGGTCGGCGATTTCGCTGTTGGCGCGGATCTTGTCGGCGGTCGCGCTGGCGACGTTGAGGATCTTGCCGCGGATCGGCAGGATCGCCTGCGTTTTGCGGTTGCGTGCCTGCTTGGCGCTGCCGCCTGCCGAATCGCCCTCGACGATGAACAGCTCGGTCTCACCCTCACCTTCGCCCGAACAGTCGGTCAGTTTGCCGGGCAGGCGCAGTTTCTTGGCATTGGTCGCGGTCTTGCGCTTGATCTCGCGTTCCTGCTTGCGGCGCAGGCGCTCGTCCATCCGCTCCATGACCTGGCCGAGCAGCGCCTTGCCGCGGTCCATATTGTCGGCAAGGAAATGGTCGAAATGGTCGCGCACCGCATTCTCGACTAGGCGCGCGGCCTCGGGCGAGGTCAGGCGGTCCTTGGTCTGGCTTTGGAATTGCGGATCGCGGATGAAGACGCTGAGCATGACATCGGCGCCGACCATGATGTCGTCGGCCGTCAGGTCCTTGGCCTTCTTGGTGCCGGTGAGTTCACCGAATGCACGCAAGCCTTTGGTGAGTGCGGCGCGCAGGCCCTGTTCGTGCGTCCCGCCGTCGGGTGTCGGCACAGTGTTACAATACCAGCTGGTCGACCCATCCGAATAGAGTGGCCAGGCAATCGCCCACTCCACGCTGCCCATTTCCTGTCCTGCGTCGTTGGCGGGAAACTCCTGCTTGCCCGAGAAGGGCTCGGCAGTGACGCATTCGCGACCACCAACCTGCTCGGCGAGGTGGTCGGCAAGGCCGCCGGGAAATTTGAACACCGCCTCGGCCGGAACTTCCTCGGAGGCGAGGTTCTCGTTGCATTTCCAGCGGATTTCCACGCCCGCAAAGAGATAGGCCTTCGAGCGCGCGAGCTTGAACAGCCGCTTGGGGCTGAACTTGCGATCGCCGAAAATTTCGCTGTCGGGAACGAAGGTGACGGTCGTGCCACGACGATTGGGTGCAGCCCCAATCTCCTCGATTTTCCCCTTGGGCGCGCCCTTGGAGAACTCTTGCGCAAAAAGCGTCTTGTCGCGTGCCACCTCGACGCGCGTGTAGTCGGACAATGCGTTGACCACGCTCACACCGACGCCATGCAGGCCGCCGCTGGTGGCATAGGCCTTGCCCGAGAACTTGCCGCCAGAGTGCAGCGTGGTGAGGATCACCTCGAGCGTCGATTTGCCCGGATACTTTGGATGCTCGGCCACGGGCATACCGCGCCCGTTGTCGGCGATAGTGATGCGGTTGCCTTCCTCGAGCTTTACCTCGATGCGGCTCGCATGCCCCGCAACCGCTTCGTCCATGGAGTTGTCGAGAACTTCGGCGACGAGGTGGTGCAGCGCGCGGTCGTCGGTTCCGCCGATATACATGCCGGGGCGGCGGCGCACCGGTTCGAGGCCTTCGAGTACCTCGATCGAGGATGCATCGTAGTCGCCGCTGGAGGTCGGCGTGTTTTCGAACAGATCGTCGGACATGGCTACCAGCTATATCGCGCCGATTTGCACGCTCACAAGCGCCGGTGCGAGGTTATCCGCTCTGCTCAGAAGCGACTCGGTGCATTATCCACCACCACGACCGCGCCATCGCGCACCTCACGAACCTCGAAAGCGCGCTCGACCAGCCCGTTGCGACCGAAGCGGAATGCGCCGTCGAGGCCGAGAAATCCATCCGCGCTGCGCAGAGCTCCACCCGGGAAGTCGCGACCGACGCGCCAGTCGCGTGCAACGCGCAGCGTCAAAAGGACGGCGTCGTACCCCAGTGTGGCGATGCGATAGGGCTGGCTGCCGAAGCGAGCTTCGTAACTGTCGACGAAGCGCTTGTAGCGCTCGTCGGAAACTGAGGAGAACAGTGCGCCCTCAAGTGCCGATGCACGCGTAACCGAACCTTCGCCGCTCCACAGTTCGGTCCCGAGCAACTGGATTGCCTCGCCGCCGCCGGGCGAAAGCACGCCCGCTGCCTGCGCTGCAAGCCGCGGACCATCGGCAACAAGCACAGTGTCGTATCCCCCATGCGCCTTGAGCCGCTCCGCGGCGCTCACCACCGAAGTGTTGCCGCGGGCATAGCGTTCGGTCCAAACAACCGTGCCGCCATAGGCGGATACCGCGCGTCGCATTGCCTCTTCGGCACGCGCGCCGTACTCGCCGTCGGGAGCGATGATCGCAAAGTTCTGCGAGCCGCGGGTCCGCGCATGCTGGACGGTGCGCATGATCGACTGCTCGGGGATATGCCCCATGATGAAGACGTCGGGCCCGGCTGCATTGGTATCGTTGGAGAAGGAGATCACCGGCACGTCGGCCGCCCGGGCAGCCGTTGTGACCGACGGGATATTCGAGCCAAGCAACGGACCGAGGATGAGCTTGTTGCCCTCGGCCAGGGCCTGGCGCGCGGCCGCCTCGGGGCCCTTGGCCGTATCGTAGGTGGTGATCCGCAGATTGCTCGCATTGGTATCGAGCAGCGCCATGGTCGTTGCGTTGGCGATCGATTGACCCACCGGTCCGTTGCGACCCGACATCGGGACCAGCAGCGCAATGCGGTGACGGGTCTGGTCTGTCGGCAGGCTTTCGGTCGGTTCGGGCGTCGGTGTGGTTGCAACCGGGGCAGGGCGTTCGGCGCCTTTGGGAATGACGGAACAGGCCCCGAGCAGGGCTGCCAGGCCTACAGTTACGATTGCCCGACGGTCGAAAGTCCAGCGCTTCATCTTGCCGCATCCCTCATCGATGGTTCATGGGGGGAGGGTGACCGATGCGACCCAACCCGAAAATTCGCTTGCTCCCGGGCTCTATATCGTTGCGACCCCGATCGGCAACCTCGGCGACATTACGCTGCGCGCGATCGAGGTGCTGAGGCGCTGTGACGGGATCGCTTGCGAAGACACGCGCGTGACCGGCAAACTGCTGAAGCATCTCGGGATTTCGAAGCCGATGTGGCGCTATGACGATCATAGCGAGCATCGCGACCGTTCACGCCTTGTAGACTCTATGCGCGAGCGCGCCGTGGCGCTGGTCAGCGATGCGGGTACGCCGATGGTGTCCGATCCCGGCTATCGCCTGGTCAACGATTGCCGCGCGGAAGGAATCCCGGTGACCGCATTGCCCGGCGCCTGTGCCGCGATCACCGGTCTCGCGCTGTCGGGCCTGCCAAACGACCGGTTCCTGTTCGCGGGCTTCCTGCCGAACAAGGACAAGGCCCGGCGAGAAATGCTCGAGGAGCTCGCGGGGATCGACACCACGCTGGTCTTCTACGAAACCGCGCCGCGACTGACCAAATCCCTAGCTGCAATCAAGGATGTCCTGCGGGATCGGGAAATTGCGGTGGCACGTGAGCTAACGAAGCTCCACGAGGAAATGCGGCGTGGCCTGCCCGCGGGGCTGATCGCCTATTTCGAGGCCAACCCGCCCAGGGGGGAAATAGTGCTGCTGGTCGGTCCGCCGCCCGAGAGTGTCGCCAGCGCGGAAGACGCCGACGCGATGCTGATCGATGCCCTGCGGACGATGAAGGCATCGCAGGCGGCCGCACAAGTCGCCAAGGCGACCGGGATGGATCGCAAGACGCTCTATGCCCGGGCGATGGAACTGCGGTCGGCATGAAGCGCAAGCTGGCCGAGAAGAGCGGCCGCCAGGGCGAAACGCGTGCAGCAATCTGGCTCAGAGCCAAAGGCTGGCAAATCCTCGATCGGCGAGTGAAGACACCCGCGGGCGAGATCGACCTGGTCGCCAAACGCGGTGGCGTCATTGCCTTTGTCGAAGTCAAATGGCGGCGCAAGCGTGCCGACCTCGATCATGCGATCGACGAATACCGGCTCTCACGCGTTGCCGCGGCGGTTGAGGCGGTGGCTCATCGGTTCGCTGAAAACGGGGAAGATATCCGCGTCGACGTGATCCTGCTTGCGCCCGGCAGTTTCCCTCGCCACATCGCCAACGCCTGGCAGCCCTGATGGTGAGGCGGGCCGGGCTGATCGGAGACTAGAATGCCACTACGCGTCGCCGTCCAGATGGACCCGCTCGAGAGCATCAACATCGCGGGCGACAGTTCGTTCGCGCTGATGCTGGCCGCGCAGGCGCGCGGGCACGAACTCTGGCACTATGATGTCGCCAGCCTCGGCTACGAGAGCGATGGTACACCACGCGGCCGGATTACAGCGCATGCCGCCCCGGTTACGGTGCAGCGAGTGGAGGGTGCCCATTTCACCGCCGGTGAGCGCCGACGGATCGACCT
>JBFOLW010000279.1:0-2296 GCA_040830305.1 Erythrobacter sp. | reverse complement strand
TGAGATGGAGCAAAGCGTTGAGCGCACCGCGTTCCTTGTAGGCGGCGGTAAACTGGTGGTTCTCGAACTTGAGCCAGATGTCGGCTCCGGTAATTTCCGACAAGGTTTGCGAGCGCAGCATCGGCGTCTCGACCACTGCGCCTTCAATGCGTGCCGCGGCGGCACGGACATCGTCGAGGGTCAGGAGCTCGGTCGCCTTGGCGGCGGACCGCACGGAAGATGCTTGGGTCATGGCCTGCCCCTACGGCGCGCGGACAAAGGGTGCAATCGCCGAAAGGGTTTGCCTCGCTCAAGCTATGCCTTATCGCGGTGCCACCATTTCCCGACGAGACCATCCCCTATGAAGTTGAAATTCCTCGCAACCGCGCTTGCCCTATCGCTTGCTGCACCGGCGCAGGCCGATGTGCTGGTCGACAATGTCGAAGGCATCACGATCGGCGAGGATGGCAGTATCGAGCGTTTCATCGCGCTGGTTATCGACGACGATGGCAAGGTCGCGCAGATCGTTCGATCGGGCGAAAAGAAGCCGCAGACGGATTATCGCGAGGACGGCGAAGGGGCGGTGATGATCCCGGGCCTGATCGATGCGCATGCGCATGTCATGGACATCGGCATCGGCGCGCTTACGCTCGACCTTTCGGACACGAACTCGCTGGCCGAGGCGCTCGACAAGATACGCGCCTTTGCTGCGGAGAACGAAGCCCGCCCATGGATCCTGGGGCGCGGCTGGAATCAGGAGAAGTGGGGCCTCGGGCGTTTCCCTACCGCTGCCGAACTCGACAGCGCTGTCGCGGACAGGCCGGTCTATCTCGCGCGGGTCGACGGGCATGCCGGCTGGGCCAATACGCTGGCGAGGCAGGCGGCGGGGATTGCCGCCGCCAGCAAGAGCCCTGCCGGTGGCCGGATCGAACGGCTGCCGGGGTCGCAGCAACCGTCGGGCGTGTTCGTCGATGCAGCCGAGGAGCTGATGCGCGTGGCGATCCCGGCCCCGCGACCAAACGAGCGCGACCTCGCATTGGCCGAAGCGCAAAAGGTTCTGCACAGCCATGGCATCACCGCCGTCGCCGACATGGGTACGACGATCGAGGACTGGCAGGCCTTCCGCCGGGCTGGCGACAAGGGTGCGCTGACCCTGCGGATCATGTCTTATGCCGCCGGACCAGACCAGATGGAGCTGATCGCCGGCGCAAGGCCTTCGCCCTGGCTCTATGACGACAAGCTGCGCATGAACGGGGTGAAGCTCTACCTCGATGGCGCGCTGGGCAGCCGCGGCGCGTGGCTCAAGCGCCCCTATGCCGACGATCCCGGCAATACCGGGCTGCCGATCACCGGTCCCGCCAAGCTGCGCAATATCCTCGTGCGGGCAGCCCAGGGCAATTTCCAGCCGGCGATTCACGCGATCGGCACCGCCGCCAACGAGGATGCGCTCAATGCCATCGGCGAGATTGCCGAGAGCTTCCCCGGCGACCGCCGCTGGCGGATCGAGCATGTCCAGATCGTCGACCCGGCAGACCTGCCCAAGCTCGGCCAAAACGGGATCATCGCCTCGATGCAGCCGGTCCACCAGACCAGCGACCGGACCATGGCCGAGGCGCGCCTCGGCCCCGACCGGCTCGACGGGGCCTACGCGTGGAACACGATTCTGCAGTTAGGGGGACGGCTGGCATTTGGCTCGGATGCACCGGTGGAATCGCCCGATCCCTTTGCCGGGCTTGCCGCTGCAACCACACGCATGGACGCGAATGGCGAACCGTTCGGCGGCTGGCGCCCGCAGGACCGCGTAAATCGCGAACAGGCGCTGGCAGGCTTTACCAGCGAAGCCGCCTACGCCGGGTTCGCCGAGGGACGTTTCGGACGGTTGCTGCCGGGCGAACGTGCCGACTTCGTGCTGATCGACCGGGACCCGCTGCTGGCCACGCCCAGCGAATTGCGCGCCACGCAGGTGCTCGAAACCTGGGTCGGCGGGCGCAAGGTCTACGACGCGGACTGAGGTTCTTCGGGCTTCTCGACCTCGGCCTTGCGGCGCTTTTCGGTCAGCCGCATCAGCACCAGCGAGCCTTCGAACAAAAGCAGCAGCGGTATCGCCAGCAGCAGCTGCGAGCCGGGATCTGGCGGTGTGATGATTGCCGCCACCACGACCACTGCAACGATCACATAGCGTCGCGCAGACACCAGCTGATCACGGGTAACGATCCCGGCGCGATGCAAGAGCAGCACCAGCACAGGGAGCAGGAAGCTCATCCCGAATGCGAGGATGAACTCCATCACGAGGCCGAGGTACTCGTTGGCCGTCGGC
>JBFOLW010000278.1:0-4451 GCA_040830305.1 Erythrobacter sp. | reverse complement strand
CCTGTGCGCGGCGGACCTCGCGCTGCGGCGACGGTGGCGGGGTGAAGGCCTGGGCGTCCTTCTGTGCTGGTTTGCGAGCCATGTGCTCCTTTCGCTTGCGAGTCGGAGTTTACGCTTCAATGGCGCTCAGGCAAGCAGGCCCCCGCGCGATGGCGGTGGAAAGTCACTTCGATGTAATCAGGCTGCCACTGCCGTGCGCAGCTTGCCGGCGAGCGAATTGGGCCCTGCTTCGACCAGTTCGGCCTGCACCAGATCGCCGATCTGCGCCTCGCCCTCGAACCACACGCTCTGCAGCCAGGGCGACTTGCCGAGCCATTGGCCGGCATGCTTGCCCTTGCGCTCGACCAGGACTTCGCAGGTCCGCCCCACGCTCGCCTGGTTGAAGGCGTGCTGGTCGCGATTGAGTGCTGCCTGGAGGCGCTGGAGGCGTTCGTCCATGACCTCTTTCGGCACCTGGCCGTCCATGGTGGCAGCGGGCGTGCCGGGTCGCGGCGAATACTTGAAGCTGAAGGCCTGCGCGTAACCGACCTCGTCGACCAGCGCGAGCGTTTGCTTGAACTCGGCATCGGTCTCGCCGGGGAAGCCGACGATGAAATCGCCCGACAAAGCAAGGTCGGGCCGCGCCGCGCGGAAGCGTTCGAGCAGCTTCAAATAGCTGTCCGCCGTATGACTGCGGTTCATCGCCTTGAGCACGCGATCGCTGCCCGCCTGCACCGGCAGGTGGAGGAAGGGCATCAGCTTGTCGATCTCGCTATGCGCGGCGATCAGCGCGTCGTCCATGTCGGCCGGATGGCTGGTGGTGTAGCGGATGCGCGCGAGGCCATCGACCTTGGCGAGGTCGCGGATCAGCCCCGCGAGGCCCACGCGGTGGCCCTTCTCGTCCTCGCCGCTCCACGCGCTCACGTTCTGGCCGAGCAGCGTGATTTCCTTCGC
Organism: Erythrobacter sp.; assembly: GCA_040830305.1. Taxonomy (GTDB): domain Bacteria; phylum Pseudomonadota; class Alphaproteobacteria; order Sphingomonadales; family Sphingomonadaceae; genus Qipengyuania. The sequence continues at coordinate 3,518 of JBFOLW010000278.1, read as the reverse complement.
GCCGGCATCGACCAGTTTACGCGCTTCGGCCACCAGATCGCTGTAGGGACGGCTTATTTCCGCGCCGCGCGTATAGGGCACCACGCAATAGGTGCAGAACTTGTCGCAGCCTTCCTGCACGGTGAGGAAGCTTGCCGGATTGGTGCGGCGGCGCTCGGGCAATGCGGCGAACTTGGCGATCGCGGGCATGTCGGTATCGGTTGCTCGCTCGCCCTTCACCGCCCTGTCGAGCATTTCGGGCAGGCGGTGATAGGCCTGCGGACCGACCACCATGCTGACCGCGGGCGCGCGCGCCATGATCTCCTCGCCCTCGGCCTGCGCGACGCAGCCTGCGACCGCGATCAGCGGCGTCTTGCCCGCTTCCGCGCCCGCCTTGGAGATGCGGCCGATATCCGAATAGACCTTCTCCGCCGCCTTTTCGCGGATGTGGCAGGTGTTGAGCACGACGAGGTCGGCATCCTCGCCCTCGGGCGCGGGCACGATGCCCTGCTCGCCCAGCATCTCGGCCATGCGCTCGCCGTCATAGACGTTCATCTGGCAGCCGAAGCTCTTGACCCGGTAGGTCTTGGGGGAATTGGTCGGTTTCATGGGAGCGCGCGCTTTAGCGGGAAGCGGCGGGGGATTCAACTCACCTAGGCGTTTGCCCGGGTGTGCCGCATGACTATGCCGGCCCCATGATCAGACTTCTCCGCGCCGCGCTCATCGTCATCGCCGCCAACGCAAACCCGCTCAGCGCCGGGACCGCCACCGACGATATGTCTTCCGACCCTTTCGAACTGATCGCCGCTCTGGAGGGGCGCTGGCAGGTCGCGGAGACCCCGGCCCTCGAGATCGTGTTCGAGCAGACCGCGCGCGGAACGACCATCGTCGAACGCTGGGAGACCGCCTCAGGCGTGCATTCGATGACGGTCTATCACCGCGACGGCGATGGCGTTGTGGCCACGCATTACTGCCCGCAGGGCAACCAGCCGCGGCTCGAGGCACGAACGCTCGATGCGGGAGAAGTTCGCTTCGCCTTTCGCGACGTGACCGATCTCGATGAGGGGGAATCGCATACGCATGCGCTGCGCTTCGTTCCGCAGCCCGACGGTTCGCTGGTTCGCTCGGAGGTCTACTCCGGTCCCGAAGGACTCGGAGAGCCGAGCAGTTACACGCTCCGCCGCGCCGACTGAAGACGCCCGGCACGCGATCAGGGGTCAGTCGCCTTCCGCCTCACGCTCCGCGCGGTGCACGCAGGGTTCGCTCTCGCGGTAGCCGGGGCCTGGGTGCACCTTGTCTTCGGGCCCGCATTCGACCAGCGGCTTGCGCACCGGCATGGCGCTGTCGGCGTTGGCGTCGATGACGGCGGCGGCCTCCTCGCTCCCATAGGCGGCGATCCAAGTGATGCAGTCGGCCAGCGGGCGGATCTTGTGCTTGGCGAAGGTGCTCTTGCGCGGCCCGCAGTTGAGCGTGAACGCCTCCGCCGCGGGTGCCTCGTCGAAGCGCGCGAAGCGCCGCAGGATTTCGCCGCGCTCGTTGAAGACCGTGCGCCGGACATCGTTGGTCATCCCGTCGCTGCGATAGAAGGGCGAGGTGTTGAACATATAGGCGCGCACTTCGGGGTAGCGGACCGAGATTTCGGTCGCCAGCGCGCCGCCGAGCGAATGTCCGGCAACCACCCAGGGCACGCCGTCGCCGAATTCGGGACGCGCGCGCTCGGCCTCGAAGGCAGCCAGCGCCAGCTCGATATGGTCGCTGCGCAGCGTGCCGTAGAAGATATCGGTCACGCCATTGAAATCGGTGCCGCGGAACGAGAGGATGCGCGCTGCCAGCTTGCGTTCGCCGCCCTCGTCGATCCGGTATTGCGCAAAGAGTTCGTAGCCGAACCCCTTGCCCGCGGCCTCTTCGTCGATCTCGAGCCGCTCGAGCCGCGCCAGCGTCGTGCCCAGATCGGCGAAGACATCGTGGTCGCCGGTATAGGCGTTGGTCGCGGCCACCGCGAAGGGCCACGCTTCGACCGCCGCCTCGCGCACGAAGCCGCACCAGCCGCCCGGCTCCATCCGGCACGGCGAGCGCGATTGCGAGATGTCGGGATAGGTGACGCAGGCGGTCAAAGCGAGCGGCAGGAGCGCGAGGGTAAGGTGGCGAAGGGTCATGTCCCGCGCTGCTTGGCCGCAGTACAGCCTAGTTTCAATACGATGGCGGCCAAAGGATGTGACCGCGGTTTGGATGATGCGGGTTCCGCGCAATCCAGTCATCGACCTCTCTCAGGTCGTCCGGAAACGGTTCCGATTGGTACGTTTGCCCGCTGAAGTGATATCCAGCTCGCCGAAGCTTCTCCACCTTCGCCCACCCGCGGACATCCGATTGCTTCGGAACGCGGAAATAGCGCCCCATCGCGGGCATCAGCTCGCCGCACTGCGGGCAGGTTGCGGACCCTTCTTCCGCCACTTTCCACGACTTGCGGCACGCGAAGCACGCGTGAGGCATAAGAAAGGCCGGCCCGCGTGGACGCCGACCGGCCTCGCCTGCCTTGGAGGGCTCTCTAGCCAACCGTCACCTTCACGATCTGGCAGCCGAAGTTGTCGACCCTGCGGGTCTGGAGGAACATCGTCGGTTTCATGGGGGGGATGATTTAGCGGTGTTGGTAGTTGGTTTCAACGTTTGGGAAGCGTCGCACTGGGTCGCATGACGCGCTCAAGAACGCATCCCACACCCCACGCGATGAAGAATGGCCAGACGAACAAAAGTCCGGTCCAGAACCATGGCCAATCGTCTTGCAAGGGCCAACCATAACTCAGGAACAATCCGAAATAGAGCGCAAGCGGAGTAAGAAAAAGGAACAGCGCTCTTCGCCAGCGAGGGCTCGCAAAAAAATGGAAAGCCAAGTGTGAAGCGGCGGCCCCTAGGAGAGCCGCCGCTATAAGCATCAGGATTGCCATCCCGGCCATCGTGAGCCTTAAGAAACAGTCGCCTTCACGATCTTGCCCGGCTCGCGCGGCGGCTCGCCCTTGGGCAGCGCGTCGACGTGTTCCATGCCACTCTCGACCTGGCCCCAGACGGTGTACTGGCCGTCGAGGAACTCGGCGTCGTCGAAGCAGATGAAGAACTGCGAATTGGCGCTGTCGGGCACCTGGGTGCGGGCCATCGAGCACGTGCCGCGGGTGTGCGGTTCGCTGTTGAATTCGGCCTTGAGGTCGGGCTTGTCGCTGCCGCCCATGCCGGTGCCGGTCGGGTCGCCGCCCTGTGCCATGAAGCCGGGGATCACGCGGTGGAAAACGACGCCGTCGTAGAAGCCCTCGCCCGCCAGCGTGGTGATGCGCTCGACGTGGCCGGGCGCAAGGTCGGGGCGCAGCTTGATCACCACGTCCTTGTTCTCGCCGTCGCCGGTGTCGAGGGTGAAAGTCAGCTTGTCGGCCATGGGGAGAATCTCCGTATCTTCATTGTGTGGTTCGCGGCCCCACATAGGTCGACGACCGCCCGCTGGCTAGGCCGCCGACCCGATGCGCCCTTGCCCTATCGTGGCGGAGCCATACGCT
>JBFOLW010000277.1:0-9342 GCA_040830305.1 Erythrobacter sp. | reverse complement strand
ATGTAGGGACCGCTCACCCCCGCGTCACCCCTCGAAACCGCGTACCACCGCGATCAGCCGCTCGACATGCTCGATCGGCGTGCGGCGGTCGATACCGTGACCCAGATTAAAGACATGCGGCCGCTCGGCAAAGGCTTCGAGAACAAACTGCGCGCGGCTCTCAAGCCGCTCGCCGCCCGCGAGCAGCAGCAGCGGGTCGAAATTGCCTTGTACCGGCATGCCCTGCGGCAGTTCACGCGCGGCCCAGACCGGTTCGATGGTTTCGTCGACACCGACCGCCTGGACGCCCGTCTCGCGGGCATAGGCCGGCAGTTTCTCGCCGGCACCCTTGGGGAAGCCAATCACCGGCGTAAGCGGGTGGCGCTTGCGCAGCGCGGACACGATCCGCGCGTTGGGTGCGATCACTAGCCGTTCGAACTCGTCGGGCGCCAGGCTGCCGGCCCAGCTGTCGAACAGTTGCACCGCCTCGGCGCCGGATTCGATCTGGCCGGAAAGATACTCGATTGTCTCCACTACGATCCGGTCGAGAATGGCATCGAGCTTTGCGGGATCGCGATAGGCCATCGCACGCGCTTCGTGCTGGTCGCGGCTGCCCTCACCGGCGACCATATAGGTCGCAACGGTCCAGGGACTCCCGGCAAAGCCGAGCATGGTCACGCCCTCGGGCAGACGCTGCCGACACAGGCGCACGGTCTCGTAGATTGGATCGTAGCGCGAGGTATCGAGAGACAGCCCGTCGAGCAGCGCATCGACAAGTGGCGGTGAAAGTTTCGGGCCCTCGCCTGCCAGGAATTCGAGGTGCTGGCCGATCGCATGCGGGACGATCAGGATATCGGAGAACAGGATCGCGCCGTCGAAACCGAAACGGTCGATCGGCTGCAGAGTGATCTCGCATGCCGCCTCGCTGTCGTAGGCCATGGCGAGGAAACCGCCCTTCTTTTCCCTGAGAGCGCGGTACTCGGGAAGGTAGCGACCCGCCTGGCGCATGAGCCAGAGAGGTACGCGCGAGCCGCGCTTGCCGTTCAGGGTTTCGAGAAGGAGACCGGGCATCGAGGAGTCCAATCCAATAAATAATAGTATTTATATAAGGGTTGAAGGAGTCTGTTGGCCCTGTGGATTTCAGGGATAAGTGGCCCCTGCCCGATTTCTCCCGCGCTGCAAAGGGAAGAAGGGTGGATGCGACTCGTGCGCCAAGTTGAGTCGAGTCAAACTTATCCTCGCTGTCCCCACCCCTGCGCAAAAGTCGCGCTTGGTGTGCGGGAATCGCCCCGTGAAGGACTCGTTCCGGGGAGGGTTTTCGCTCCCGAACTTGTCGCCAGCTTTCTCCCGTGGTTTATGCCAGTGGTTCTCCACAGGCCGCAGGGCATCCCAATCTCCAACCGCGTCCACCTCCACCTGTTATCCGATTCCACCGGCGAGACGCTTGAAATGCTCGCCAAGGCGGCACTCGCGCAATTCGAGCACGCCGAGGTGGTTCGGCACTTCTGGCCGATGGTGCGCAGCCGCCAGCACCTTGAACGGATCCTTCCGGAGCTCAAGGCCAATCCGGGCCTCGTCCTGTTTACCCTGGTCAATCCGGACACGCGCCAGCGGCTGGAAGAGGCCTGCACGCAGCTGGGGCTGCCGGCCGTCCCGATCCTCGACCGGGTTACTCAGGCGCTGGAAAAGGCGCTGGGCCAAGAGGCCCATGGACGTCCCGGGCGACAGCACGCGATGGACCAGGCCTATTTCAACCGGGTCGAGGCGATCCAGTTCACGATCGCGCATGACGACGGGATCGGTTGGGAAGAATGGGAAGACGCCGATATCGTGCTTGCCGGCGTGTCGCGCAGCTCGAAAACACCGACCAGCATCTATCTCGCCAACCGTGGCTACAAGGTCGCCAATATCCCGCTGGTGGTCGAGAGCCCGCCACCGCCGAAGCTGTTCGAATTGCAGAACCCGATGGTGGTCGGCCTGACGACTGCGCCCGAGCGGCTGGTCCAGATCCGCCGGAATCGGCTGCTGACGCTGAACGAGGAGCGTCAGACCGATTATGTCGACAACGAGCGGGTGAAGGACGAGGTGAAATTTGCCCGGCGCATGTTTGCCGACAACGGCTGGGCGGTGATCGACGTCACGCGCCGCTCGATCGAGGAAACCGCGGCAGCCGTCATCCGCCTATACAATGAGCGCCAGGCGCGCGGCGCGCGACAAGGAGCGAAACCGATATGAGCGGGATTTGCGGAAGCGGGATCGTGCTCGCCTCGAACAGCGCCTCGCGCAAGGCAATGCTGGAAGCTGCGGGAGTAGCCTTCACTTCCGAGGGCGCAGAGGTCGACGAGCGTGCGCTCGAGGCCGAAATGGACGGCGCCGAGCCGGCTGAGATCGCGCAGGCGCTCGCCGCGGCTAAGGCTGCAGCGGTTTCGGCGGCCGCGCCCGAACGCCTGGTGCTGGGCTCCGATTCGCTGGTGGAAGTCGGTGGCAGGCGTTTCGACAAGCCCACGAGCCGTGCAAATGCCGCCGAGCACTTGCGCCTCTTTTCGGGCAGGGTGATGACGCTCCACAGCGCGGCGGCGCTTGCGCGCGGAGGGCAGATCGTCTGGGTCGGCTCCGATTTCGCCCGTCTGCGCGTGCGCGAGCTGAGCGAGCCATTCATCGAATCCTATCTCGACGCCGAATGGCCGGCGGTCAGCCATTGCGTCGGTGTGTTCCGGATCGAGGGGCCCGGCGTCCACCTGTTCGAGGCGATCATGGGCGACCAGTTCACCGTGTTGGGCATGCCGCTGCTGCAGGTGCTCGAGGCGCTGCGCGAGGAAGGCGTGCTGCCTTCATGACCCGGTATGCCGAAGTCATCGGCGATCCGATCGCCCAGTCGAAATCCCCCGCGATCCACGGCTTCTGGATCGAAAAGCTGGGGCTCGATGCCGAGTATCGCGCAAGGCATGTGAAGGCTGATGACCTTGACGATTACGTCGCCACGCGCGGCGACGACCCGCAATGGTGCGGCTGCAACGTAACGATGCCGCACAAACAGGCCGTGATGCCACTGCTTGACCGGTTGGAGCCGCTGGCGCGGCGCGTGGGTGCGGTGAACACGGTGGTAAAGGCACCCGATGGCAAGCTCGTGGGGCGCAATACCGATGTGGCGGGTTTCCTTGAACCGCTCGCCGAACGGCTGCGCGAGCAACACTATTTCCGCATGGCACGTGTGATAGGCACCGGCGGTGCGGCGCGGGCTATCGTTGCGGGCTTTGCAAGGGAAGGCTTCACGCTGGTTTTGGCGGCGCGCAATCCCGACAAGGCGTGCGCGCTGCTCGACGAACTTGATCCCGAGGGCGAGCACCATGTTGCCCCGCTGGACCATTTCGCCAGTCCCACCGACTTCGCTTTCGACGACCGTGAAGGCTGCTGCGATCTCGTCGTCAATGCCTCGCCGCTCGGCATGCGCGGGCAGCCGCCCCTGCCCTTCGACTGGAGCCATGCACCGCCCGGCTCAATTGCCTACGATATCGTCACCGATCCGGTCGACACCCCCTTCCTTTCAGCGGCGCGCGGGGCGGGGTTCCAGACGATCGACGGGCTTGCCATGCTGATTGGCCAGGCGGCGGCGGCGTTCACGCATTTCTTCGGTGTCGAGCCCCCGCGCGAATTCGATGCGGAGCTGCGCGAAAGGCTCATGGCATGAGCCGCCCGCTAATCGTCGGACTGACCGGCTCGATCGGGATGGGCAAGTCGACCGTCGCGGCGATGTTCGAAGCGGCCGGCGTGCCGGTGTTCGACGCCGATGCAGAAGTGCGCGCGATGCAGGGGCCCGAAGGCGAGCTGGTGCCCGCGATCGAGGCCGCCTTTCCCGGAAGCACCGATGATGGCGGCGTCTCGCGCGAAAAGCTCGGCGCGCTGGTTTTTGGCAATGCCGACCATCTCGCCCGGCTCGAAGCCATCGTCCACCCGGCGGTCGCGGCAAAGCGCGAAGCATTCCTGATCGAACACGCCGGTAGCCCGGTCGTGGTCTTCGATATCCCGCTGCTGTTCGAGAAAGGCGGCGCGAGCGCCGTCGACCGGGTGGTGGTCGTGTCCGCCCCGGCCGACGCGCAGCGACAGCGCGTCCTCGCCCGCCCGGGCATGACCGAGGAAAAATTTGCCCGGATCCTTGGACTGCAGACGCCCGACTCGGAAAAGCGCGCCCGGGCAGACCACGTGATCGACACCGGAACGAGCCTTGCAAACACAGAGGGCGCCGTCATCGCGCTCATAGCCGACTTGCGCGCGGCAAATGCGAAGAGGGCCGGCCTGTAACCCCCTTGTAATCTGCGCGTTCGAAGCCGATAGGAGAGTCGATGCGCGAAATCGTGTTTGACACCGAAACCACCGGCCTAGACCCCAAGACGGGGGACCGGATGGTCGAGATCGGCTGCATCGAGATGGTCAATCTCGTGCCCACGGGCGAGAGCTACCACGCCTATTTCAATCCCGAACGTGACATGCCCGCCGGTGCCGAAGCCGTTCATGGCCTTTCCGCCGCCTTTCTGGCCGACAAACCGCTGTTCCGCGACCTGGCGGGCGAGCTGCTGGATTTCATCGGCGATTCACCGCTGGTTGCGCACAATGCCGGGTTCGATTTCGGTTTCCTCAATGCCGAACTGACGCTGGTCGACAGGGAGCCGGTTTGCACTTCCCGCATGGTCGATACGGTGGCGCTGGCGCGCAAGCGGCATCCGGGGGCCAAGCTCTCGCTCGATGCCCTGTGCTCGCGCTACGGTATCGACCGCAGCCACCGGGTGAAGCACGGCGCGTTGCTCGATGCCGAGCTTCTGGCGCAGGTCTATGTCGAACTGCGCGGCGGACGCCAGATCGGCCTCGAACTAGCCTCAGAAACGATTGCGACAGCATCCGTGCAGGTCGCGGAGACCATCGCGGTGCGCCACGCACCCGCACGGCCCAGGCGCGAGCCTCGCCCGCACTCGGCGAGCGAAGCCGAACTGGCGCGCCACCGGGAATTCGTGGCCGGTATCGAAAGCCCGCTGTGGGGCTAGGGCGCAGACTTCAGGGAACCGGCCGGCAGGCCGGTGGATTGGGATCGCTCGGGGGACGGTAAAGGAGAAAACGACAAGATGGATATTCGTGTTTCCGGCCATCAGATCGACACCGGCGCAGCTCTGCAGGAGCATGTCGGCGATCGAATGAACTCCATCGTCGAGAAGTATTTTAACCGTGCGATTTCCTCGCACGTCACCTTCGGCAAGGGGCCGGGGGGCTCCTACACCTCGGACATCGTGACGCACGTCATGCAGGGTCTGATCCTCAAGGGGCATGCCGAGGCACACGACGTCCATCAGGCTTTCGACGCCGCAGCAGGCAAGATCGAGAAACAGTTGCGCCGCTACAAGCGACGCATTCAGGACCGGCACCAGCAGGCCGCGCATGCCGTGCGCGAAGCGGAGGCGGCCTACACCATCCTCGCTGCGCCCGAACCCGACAATGACGAGGAGGTGACTTCGGACAGCCCGCCGGTGATTGCCGAAACCAAGGCTATCATCCCCGAATGCAGCGTCGCCGATGCGGTGATGATGCTGGATCTGCAGAATGCCAACGGGCTGTTGTTCAAGAATTCGGGCAGCAACCAGCACAATATGGTCTATCGCCGTCACGACGGGTCGATCGGCTGGGTCGAGCCGCGCTAAGGGAGGCCATGCAGCATGACCGGGGCCGCAACCAGCGGGGCGGAGCGCCATTATCGTGCGCTCGAGAGCCTCTATGCCTCGGCGCCGGTCAATGCGCTGTTCTCTTCCAGCCTCGAGATCACCGGCGAGGGCAGGTCGCGGATCACCTTCGACGTGACGGAGGAAGTCTACCACGCTGCGGGTGCCGCTCACGGCACGATCTATTTCAAGATGCTCGACGACGCCGGGTTCTACGCTGCCAATACCTTCGTCACCGACCGCTTTCTCCTGACAACCTCGTTCAACCTGCATTTCACCAAGCCGGTGCGGCTCGGCCAGGTGGTGGCAGAAGGACGCTGGGTAAGCGGGCGCAAGCGGGTATTCGTGGCCGAATCGCGGCTGGTCGATGCCGAGGGCGACGAGATCGGCCGTGGAACGGGCACCTTCATGCGCTCGCATATCGCGCTGTCGAGCCTGCCGGGCTACCTGGCGGATAAGTGACCCACGTGGATGCCCGCTTGCCCGCCCATGTCGAGGTTTCCGGCATGATTCGCGCAGTCGAGGCCGCAGGGGGCTTCGGCATGGTGCTCCAGAAGGGCGAGAAGGATGCGGGTGTCATTCTCGTGTTAACCACGCAAAGTGGCCGGAATACCCGCCTGTGGGAGCGGATGCCGCAGCTCGACGGGTCGCGCGCGTTCACGTGCACGCGCGAGCAAGAAGCTGAAAAACAACGAGAATTTGACGAGTATGTCGCGCGCAGGCGAGATTCGGATCCCGACTGCTGGGTGGTTGAACTGGATGTCGAGAATCCAGAACGCTTCGTCGCAGGAGCCGCGCATTAACTTGACTTGATTTCATTTGCGACTATTTGGCCGCCAACTTCGATGCGCAGGCGGCGTGGGACGGCAATGAGGTCGGCACGCTAGCACGCAGACGGGGGGTGGCCGGCAGGCCCGCTAACGGATCTCTTCTCTAGGACGCAATCAACGCGCCATTGATCCCAGCCTGCGACAGACCGCCAACCGCTTAGTTGTCAGCAAATAATGGTTCGCAAGTTCACCGGTTTCACCGCGCTCGTCGCGGCGATCGCCATTACTACTTTTGCTGGAGCCGAAGGTTCCGGTGCCAACGCCCAGGTTGCTGCTGAAGCAACCGGGACCAGTGCCAGCGAGGCCCAGCTCACCGAAGAAGTTGTGCCCGTATTCGTCGAGAACGAAGTGGTACAGGAGCTTCCCGAAATCACGGAAGCCGACCCGAAAATTTCCGCGCAGGACGAACCGCAGGCTTCCAGCCTGCACGAGCTCGTCGCTGCCATGCCCGCCGCCGGCCAGCTCTCCGAAGAGCTGCAGTGCCTGGCCGGCGCCATCTATTTCGAATCGCGCGGTGAACCGCTCGACGGCCAGCTCGCCGTGGCGCAGGTCGTCATGAATCGCGCCGACGATCGCCGCTGGCCCTCGAGCTATTGCGGCGTCGTCTACCAGCGCGCGCAATTCTCTTTCGTCAAGAACGGCCGCATGCCGCGCATCCGCACCGGTTCCGCGGCCTGGAAGCGTGCGCAGGCGATTGCCCGCATCGCGCATCGCGGACTGTGGGACAGCAGCGCCAGCGACGCGGTCTATTTCCACGCCAATTACGTGCGCCCGAGCTGGAGCCGCCGCAAAGTAGCGGTGGCGACGATCGACACACACGTCTTCTACCGCTGAGGTAGCGCTTCGGAATTCATGCGAAGGGGCCGTCACGAAAGTGGCGGCCCTTCTGCGTTGCGCTGTCAGCCGCGCAATTCGACCCAGACGGGAGTGTGGTCGCTGGCCTTCTCGCGCCCGCGATACTCCTTGTCGACGCCTGCGGCAGCCATCCGGTCAGCCAGTTCCGGCGACAGCAGCAGGTGATCGATGCGGAAGCCGTGGTCGCGTTGCCACGCGCCCGCCTGGTAATCCCAGTATGTCCACACGCCGCCGCGCGGGTTGAGCGTGTCGATCGCATCGGTCCAGCCATCGGCCATGAGCTGCGCATAGGCATCGCGCGATTCTGGCTGCATCAGCGCGTCCGAGGCCATTGCGCGGACCGACCAGACGTCCTTGTCTTCGGGGATCACGTTGAAATCGCCAAGAACTACCGCCGGTACCTGCTCGTCCCAGACGGCCCGCATGCGCTCGCGAAGCTTCTTCATCCAGGCGAGCTTGTAGTCGAACTTCGGCCCGGGATGCGGGTTGCCGTTCGGCAGGTAGAGGTTGCAGATGCGTACACCGCCGACTTCAGCTTCGAGATAGCGCGCCTGTTCGCCTTCTCCATCTTTCGGACCATCGATCCCCAATCCGCGCTGGATTTCCCTGGGCTTCTCGCCGTCGGCAAGGATGGCCACACCGTTGAAGCTCTTCTGTCCATGCCAGATGGCCTGATAGCCGATGCTCTCGAACTCTTCGGCGGGAAAGCCTTCGTCCATCGTTTTGATTTCCTGCAGGCAGGCGACAGCAGGCCGGGTTTCCTCGAGCCATTCCTTCAGGCGCGGCAGGCGCGCCTTGATTCCGTTGATGTTGAAACTGGCAATACGCATGCCGGGACTGATGCCCGAAACGCCGGCCCGGGTCTAATTCAAATCCCGAAGCTCGATCCGCAACCGCAACCGGCTGCGGCCTGGGGATTCTCCACGCGGAAGGCTGCCCCGCCGAGCGATTCCACGAAATCGACGGTGCTCCCCGCGACGAGGTCGAGGCTGATGGCATCGACGACGAGCTTCACATTGCCATTCTCGCTGACCGAATCGTCGCCCTCCGGAGCCTCGGCAAGATCGAACTTGTACTGGAAGCCCGAACAGCCGCCGCCTTCCACCGAAAGCCGCAAGATTGCGGGCTTTGCCTGCTTTGCCGCGATTGCGGCGATCCGCGCCGCTGCGGCATCGGTAAGGGTGGGGGCTGTGCTCATGAAGGCGATGTAGGGAGCGAGACGGTCGGTCTCAAGCGGTCTGGATATACTCGCGCATCGCTTCGGCCTCATGCTCGATTTCATCGAGCCGTGCCTTCACCAGGTCACCGATCGAGATGAAGCCACACATCTCGCCGCCGTCGACCACGGGCAGGTGGCGAATCCGCCGCCGTGTCATCAGCGCGAGGGCGTTCAGCACCAGCGTGCTGCGTTCGACGGTGATCGCCGGCGCGGTCATGACCTCGCCCAGCGGCCGCGAAAGGCAGGCATCGCCCTCGTCCGCCAGACGGTAGATTACATCGCGCTCCGAAAAGATGCCGGCGACCTTGCCGCCGTCGGTGATCGGTAGGGCCCCGATCCGCTTGGAGGCCAACAGCGCTACGGCCTCCCTCACCGGGGTGTCGATGGTACAGGAAATGATGTCCGAACTCGCCCGTCCTTCGATCAACCTGCCGATATCCATACGCCATTTCCTCCTGTTTGGGCCCGTCGAGAATGCCACCTCCGGTTCGAAAAAGCGAATCGGATCGTACGTCTGGCGTTGAAACTGCGGCTGGTGCTGGCCATGTTCAGGGCCGATGACCCGCAAATCCCCTCTCGACGACCCGCATAGGGCAGCATTTGCCTGGGCGCGCTTCAGGCGCATCATGCGCTTCATGTTCCTGCTGACCGTCGGGATCGTGGCTATCGCATTGGCCTTGCTCTACAAATATGGCGACGAAGAAGTTTCGATACACTTCTATATCGCTTCGGCCCTCGGGATCGGTTTCACCATGCT
>JBFOLW010000276.1:0-4038 GCA_040830305.1 Erythrobacter sp. | reverse complement strand
TGTTGTCCGGCATAGCCGAGCCTGACGCCCTCGGCTTCCAGATCTTCGGCTCCGGCGATGAAGGCGACGTCGACGATGCCGTCATCCGCGCCAGCGCTGCAGGCAGCGAGCGTGACGGACAGACATGCGGGCAGCCAGAAGCGCATGGCTGCCGGTTAGCAGCCCTTGTCTCCGACGTCAGCCTCGCAATTCAGAGTTTGCGGATGCGACGCTCGTGATCCGAGAACGTAGGCGCGGATAGCGTCGAGCGAGCGTAGTTGGGAGTCTGGGGACCTGTCCCGATCGGTGCGCGCACCGCCTTGGGATCAATCTCGCTTTCGAAGGCAACGCCAAACCGATTGCCCTGGGTCCAGGCAACGCTGCCCTTTACCCGGCCGGCATTGCGCAGGTCGATCAGCAGGCGGTCGCCGCGCGATACCGCAATATCGCTGGATTCCGCCATCATTCCGCCGGCTGACAGATTGCGCACCTTGACCCGTGCCGCTTCGGACCGACCTTCGAAGGTCAGCTCTGCAAAGAGAAACAGGCTGTCGCGAGCGACATGGCGCGTGTCGACCGAGGACATGACGTTCATCGTACCCTTACGTGCTCAGTTCGGACCCATACCCGGGCTATCCCAAGGCGGATCACACGTTAGGTTCGAGACCTAAACATTCGGTTAGCACGTACTCAATCGTCGCGCGAAATCTTCTCGCGGCGCTCGTGGGCTTCCTGCGCCTCGACGGTCATCGTCGCGACGGGACGCGCGATAAGGCGTTTCAGCCCGATCGGATCGCCGGTCACTTCGCACCAGCCGTATTCGCCCTGATCGATCCGGCGTAGCGCGGAATCGATCTTCGAGATAAGTTTGCGCTGGCGATCGCGGGTCCGCAGTTCGATGCCCCAGTCGGTTTCGGACGAGGCACGATCGTTGAGGTCGGGTTCGCGAATCGGCCCGTCCTGGAGCGACTGGAGCGTCTGCCCCGCTGCATCGTGGATCGATCGCTTCCAGTCGAGCAGCAGCATGCGGAAGTATTCCTGCTGCCGCTCGTTCATGTATTCTTCGCTGTCGTCAGGTACGTACTCAGCACCAACCGCGGCACGCGCCTTGGCCAGCTTTTCCTTGTCGTTTGCCACAGAGGCCATTGAGGACCCTCTCACCTCGGTCGTATTAAGCCTTTGGACCACCGCCAGCCCGCCGGCCCGGATTTTTCCAGTGCCCCGGATGACCCGTTGGGCGCGGCGTATAGGCAAGCGCCCCCGGGCACACAAGCATCAATCGAGCACGGGCTTGAAACGGGCAAACTATCACCCGCAAATGCCTGCCTTAGAAGGTGCGCAGAAATAATTACCACACTGCGTTAACCACTTCTTGACCATAATATTGGCATCAGTTGATCGTCCGGTAATCAAAGCCGGTCCTTAGGGGGAATGACGATGCAGCTTACCAGTATCGAAGGTGGCAACGGCACGATTACCCAGAGCAAGGAAGCTTCGGCGCTGGTCGCGCGGTGCCTCGCGGCATACGAAGGCGGCAGCATCGATGCGCTCTACGACCTTGGCGTTGCGTTCTCGACCGGCAGCCACGGCACGGTCTGCGACATGATCGAGGCCCACAAATGGTTCAACATCGCCGCGTCCAAGGGGCATGAGGAAGCCAGCTGGTGTCGCGCCGATGTTTCGGACGAGATGACCGCGCGCGAGATTGCCGAAGCGCAGCGCCGTGCGCGCGAGTGGCTCGCCGAAGGCAGTCGTCGAGCGGCCTAGCCCTTCCTGAACGGCGTACGCGTCGCCAGATAGTTGCGATCCGCAGCTACTCCGGCCCGTTCGCGCTCGAGAAAGTCGGCGACCGCCTCGCGAAAGCCGGGATCGGCCACCCAATGCGCCGAAACCGTTTCCACCGGTTCATATCCGCGGGCGAGCTTGTGGCCGCCCTGCGCGCCGGCCTCCACGCGCGAGAGGCCATATTCGATCGCCACGTCGATCGCCTGATAATAGCACAGCTCGAAATGCAGGAAGCGCACATCGCGCGTGCAGCCCCAATAGCGCCCGTATAGCGCCTCGCCGCCGATGAAATTGAGCGCGCCGGCGATCGGCTCGCCGTCCTGCGACGCCAGCAGCAGCAGGATTTGCTCCCCCATCCGCTCGCCCAGCAGGTCGAAGGCTTCGCGCGTCAGATAGGGCGTGCCCCATTTGCGTGCCCCGGTATCCTGGTAGAAGCGCCAGAAAGCATCCCAGTGAGGTGGGAGGATATCGTCACCGCGCAGGCGGACGATATCGACCCGTTCCTGCGCAGCGACACGCTCCTTGCGCAGGTCCTTGCGCTTGCGCGAAGCGAGCGTGTCGAGGAACGCTTCGAAATTCGGGAAGTCCCTGTTGTGCCAATGGAACTGGATATCGCTGCGCAGCATCCACCCTGCCTGTTCGAACCGCGCCTGCTGGCCCGGTTCGATGAAGGTCGCATGCGCTGATGAAAAGCCGTTCTGCAGGCAAAGTTGCTCGGCCGCCGCCAGAAGCGGGGCGCCGAAGGCGTTGTCCGACACCAGCAACCGCGGCCCCGTGGCCGGGGTGAACGGCGCAGCGATCTGGAGTTTGGGATAGTAGCTGCCCCCCGCCCGTTCAAAGGCATCGGCCCAGCTGTGATCGAAGACATATTCGCCCTGGCTGTGACCCTTGAGATAGGCAGGCATGGCGGCGACCAGCGGCCCGCGCTCCTCGCTGATGACCAGCGGGGTCGGCTGCCACCCGGTTCCGGGCCCGACGCTGCCCGAGTCCTCCAATGCAGTCAGGAATTCGTGGCGGACGAAAGGATTGTCCGTGCCGGCGAGCGCGTTCCACTCGTCGCGATCGAAGGCGCCGACGGAACCGCCTACGCGCGCGGCGAGGCCGCCGTCGCTCATGTGACGCCCGCCCCCTCGGCGATCGGTGTATCGGCATGCAGCCGCGCCCTGTCGCGCAGGTCCGGGGTGTCGACCGTCCAGGTGAGAACCGGCGTGCCTGCCGCACGCCGCGCCGCGACCATGGGATTGGGCAGCGCCGCGATGTGATAGGCGATGAACTCGGGCCGCGCGAGCCACAGCGCGAGATGGCGCTGCGAAGCGGTCTGCGTCATGCCGAAATGATCTTCGCGCATGACCAGCCCCTGCACCGTCTGCGGCGCATGCTTGCGGAACCAGCGCGAAACCCGCGGGTCGAAGCTCATCACCGCGTGGCGACCGCCATAACCCGCCAGCGCATCGCGCACCGCGACGCAGCTTTCTTCGATATCGTAGCGACGACGCGACTTGATCTCGATCAGGATGGGCACCCTGCCGTCGACCAGTGCGAGCAGATCGTCGAGCCGCGCCAGCATGTGCTCGCTGTCGAGATAGGCGATCTGCGCAAGTTCTTCGGCCGAGTAGCAGGCGGTCGGCCCGCTCACGCCGGTCAGCCGTTCGAGTTCCCAGTCGTGCATGAGCATCGCGGCATGGTCGCGACTTCGCTGGATATCGCACTCCACGCCCATCCCGCGCTCGACCGCGCCGGCAAAGGCCGCCAGCGAGTTCTCCGGGGCACGCTCGTCATGCAGCCCGCGATGGGCGAAAGCCCACTCGCGCAGCCAGCCGATCCGCGCGGGATCGGGCGACGGGACGAGAAAGCGATCAAGCCTTGAGAGCAACGATCGCATCGACCTCCACCGCGGCATCGAGCGGGAGTACAGGAACCCCCACGGCGCTGCGCGCATGCTTGCCCGCATCGCCGAAGACCTCGGCCATCAGGTCGCTGCATCCGTTCACGACCTTGGGCTGGTCGGAAAAGGACGGCACGCTGGCTACGAAGCCTCCCAGCTTGACGACGCGCTCGACCTTTTCGAGCAGCCCGGCGGCTTTCAGCTGCGCCAGGATCATCATCCCGCAGGCCCGTGCGGCGGCCTGTCCTTGCTCGAGGCTGACCGCATCGCCCAACTTGCCGGTCACCAGCTTGCCATCGACGAAGGGCAGCTGGCCGGAAATGTAGGCGGTGTTCCCGCTCACCACGAGCGGCTGGTAGCTGGCGACGGGCGCGGCGGCCTGGGGCAGC
>JBFOLW010000275.1:0-4042 GCA_040830305.1 Erythrobacter sp. | reverse complement strand
GTCGGGGCAAAGGTCTTTTCGCCGGCGGTTTCCTCGCTCATTGCACGATCACGCTTTCGGTCTGATCGAGGGCGTCACCGACAAGCCCGGTGAACTGGTCGAAGATCAGCGGGGCAGAGATGATGAGCGCGGCAAGGCCGGCGAGCACGCCGGCAGGCAGGCCGAGTGCGAACAGGTTGAGCGAAGGGGCCGAACGACTGAGAATGCCCGTCAGGACCTGCACCAGAAGCAGGACCAGGGTAACCGGCAAGGCGATCCGCACTGCCGTTTCGAACATGAAGCTGGCGAAACCGGCGATGGCGCCGAACCGATCGGCGCCGAGCCAGGTTTCCCCCGGTGGAAACGCCCGGTAACTTTCCGCTACCAGCGCGATCCAGTGGAGGTGCGCGCCGGTGGCGAGGAAAATCAGCGTCAGCACGATCATGAAATACTGGCCGAAGGAGGTGGTCGTGCCGCCGCCCATGGCATCCTGCGACACCGCCATGCTCATGCCCATCCCGCCCGCGATTACTTCCGCCGCGACCGTCGGCGCGGCAAAGGCCAGCTGCAGGATGAAACCGAGCGCGAGCCCGATGATGACTTCGCCCGCTATGGCCAGCATGCCCTCGGCCGAGAGCAGCGCCGGGGGCGTGGTGATGTCGGGCATCCAGATCGAAATGAAGATCGCCAGCGCGCCGGTAATCGTCACGCGAACCGACATCGGGACCGAACTTGCCCCGAAAAAGGGCGCCGCAAGCAGCGCAGCACCCAGCCGGGTCATCAGGAAGACGACCCGCCACATGTCCTGCTCAAGCGCACCAAGTCCGAGGTCGAGCCCGTTCACCGCTTCGGCCTTCAGTCACCGATCCGGGCAATCTCGGTGAAGATGTCCTGTGTGAAGTCGCCGACCAGCGCCATCATCGAGGCGCCGAGGATCACGAGCACCATGGCAACCGCCCCCAGCTTGGGGACGAAGGTCAGCGTCTGTTCGTTGACCGACGTCGCGGCCTGCACGAGCCCGATCACGAGACCGATCGCAAGGCTGGCCAGCAGAATTGGGGCGGCAACGAGGGCGGCGATCCACAGCATGCGGTCGGCCATGGAGAGGAGAATGGCGCTTTCGTCCATGATAGCTATCCGAAGCTTGAGGCAAGCGAGCCCATCAGCAGCGCCCAGCCGTCGACGAGGACGAAGAGCAGGAGCTTGAAGGGCAGCGAAACGATCATCGGGCTCATCATCATCATGCCGAGGCTCATCAGCACGCTGGAGACGACCAGATCGATCACGAGGAAGGGCAGGAACAGCATGAAACCGATCTGGAAAGCGGTCTTCAGCTCACTGGTGACGAAGGCGGGCAGCAGGATCGAGAACGGCACGTCCTGCGGGCTCGCGAACTGCCCGGCGCCTGCGATATCAGCGAACATTTCGAGATCGTATTCGCGGGTCTGGCGGATCATGAAACTGTGAAACTGGTCGCCGGCGCGTTCGATCGCGACTTCGGCGCCGATCTCGCCTGCCGAATAGGGGGCGATGGCAGCCTCGTTCACGCGCTCGAGCGTGGGTGCCATGATGAACAGCGAGAGGAACAGGCTGATCCCGATCAATACCTGGTTGGGGGGCGACTGCTGGAGGCCCAGTGCCTGGCGCAGGATCGCCAGCACCACGATGATCCGGGTGAAGCTGGTCATCATGAGCAGGAGCGCCGGCAGGATGGTAAGCAGGCCCATCACCAGCAGCAGCTGGAGCGACAGGCTCAGCGGTTCGCCGCCTGCACCGGCCATCTGGCCGAAAGCGCGGTCGAGCGCGCCCGAAACGGCAGCGTCACCGGTCTGCGCGCTGGCAAGCGCGGGATATGCAAGCGCCGTCAGGCCAGCGCCCCATTTGGTCAGGCGAGCGATCACTGGGTGATTTCCGGTGTCTGGGCTCGGGCCGGCGCCTCGGCAAGCCGCGTCAGGCCGTTGCGGGAGGTCGACACGAGTATTTCACGCCCGTGAAACTCGATCACGGCAAGCCGCAGCGTCGGCGAAAGCATGGTGGATTCAACGATGCGTACCGCCTTGGTTCCGCCCTCGGGCGCACCAAACTGCCCCTGCATCTTCTTGGCGAGCTTCAGGCTCCCCCAGATCATGAAGCCGATCAGCGGCAGCAGGATCAGCAGCTTGAGGATGTACCAGAACATCAGGCAACCTCGCCCGCATCGGTCGGAGCGACGGTGAGCGGCTGCGCACGCCGATCCATCGACGGTTCTCCCGACGATGCGCCGACAATTTCCAGTACGCGAATCGCGAAACGGCTACCCTGCGCGATGACTTCGCCGCGGGCGATCAGCTTGCCGTTGACGAACATGTCGAGCGGTTCATCGGTCAGCCTGTCGAGTTCGATCACGCTGGATTCTCCGAGCGCGAGAACATCGCGCAGGCGCATCGACTTGCGGCCGAGTTCTACGGTCAGGCGAACATCGATATCCTGGATGAGGCCGAAGCCATCTGCATGCGAAGCCATGAAACTTACTCCGAGAGGAACGTTTGGGTGAGTTCGAGTGCGACACGATCGTCGAGTTCGCCGACACACCCGTGCGCGATGGTGAGATTGCCGGTCAGCAGCGGGACGTTGCGGTTGACCGCCACCGGGATAACCGCGCCGGGTGCGAGGCTGGCCAGCCGGGCCACCGACATCGGGACATCGACCAGCACTGCGCGCAGCGGCAGGTCGACTTCGGCGATGGCTGACCCGTCCAATCCGCGTGCGCCGATCGTGCGGCCTGTGGCGGGCGAGACGGCCCGCTTGCCGACGAGTTCGGCGATCATCGATTGGCACGCGGCCAGACGGACCTTCCAGCTACGTCCGGATTTCACGCTGCTGACTTCGATCGTCGCGGTCCAGATGCGATCGCGCGCATCGAACGGCGCGACCTGTTCGACTTCCTCGCCATTCGCGCTCGCCGCGATCTCGCGACGGTCGCTGATACGGCGCAGGACATCGCCCATGCGATCCTCGAACTGCTGCGCGAAACGCATGGCCGAAGCGGGCAGCACGGTGCAGCCTTCGTCCACGTCGCCTGTGCCGCCGAGAATGCGCTCGAACTGGGCCACCAGTTCACCGATCCTCACCGATACCAGGATGCCGCGGCTTTCTTGGCCCAGCGAGAAATAGCTGTGGCGGTGTGCCACGCCGATTTTTCCATACCAATCCCCGACCGGAATGAGCGCCGTGTCGACGATTTCGGCCGACAGGCCGCGCTCGTCGCAAAGCCCGGACAGCTGGTTGCCGGCCTGCTCCGCAAAGCCACGGGCAAAGCGCGCGAACTCGAGGTCGAGGTCCGGCGGAGTGGCCGCCTTGCTCAGCAGCTCCTCGCAATGGCACGCCGCCCGCGCCGCTGCTTCGGGGATCGGTGACGTGATCATTGGACGATGAAAGACCGGAAGTAGACGTTGTTGACGCCGCCGAAGCCTTCGCGCTCCTCGAGCACTTCGTTGAGTGCCTTGGCAAGGCGCTTCTGGAGGTCTTCCTTGCCCTTCACGCTTGCGAGTTCGGCCTCGCTGGTGGCAGCGAGTTCGGCAAGGATGCGCGAACGCAAGGCAGTCTCGTGCTCGTTCAGCCACATCAGCACGCGACCGTCATATTGGGTGGAAGCGGCCAAGGTGACCTGGACCAGTGCGGTCCCGTCCGCGAGGTTCGAGGTGAACTCGTCGGAAAAGTCGTAATAGGCCGTGCGGTACTTGCCGCCCCCCACACCGTGACCGACTGGCGTCGCGTCTTTCGACTTATCGTCCGCCCCGTAGGGATAGGGATCCTCGTCCCCCTTCAGCACCAGCTTGGGATTGTTGTCTTCATCCTCGGCGCCATCGACGCCAAGCATGCCGTTCGCGAAAGCGGCATAGGTGCCGCCGCCACCGGCGCCGAGGAGCAGGATGGAGAACAGCACAAGCTTCAGTTTGCCGCCCTTCTTCTTGGCGGGTTCCTGCGCGGTGGGCTCGGAGGTTTGTTCATTGGACATGGTGTATTCCTGCGTGTGAAGAAAGATGGTTAATTAGGCGTAAAGATGGTTATCGGGCGGTCCCTG
>JBFOLW010000274.1:0-3620 GCA_040830305.1 Erythrobacter sp. | reverse complement strand
GCGCTGTCCTATCCCGAAGAGACCGCCGGGCGGCTGATGAGCCGCGAGTTCGTCGCGGTGCCCGAGCACCTGACGGTCGGCGACCTGATCGATTACCTGCGCGAAAGCGGCGACCTGCCCGACGAATTCTACGAGATCTTCGTGGTCGACGAGAAGCACCACCCGGTCGGCACCTGCGCGCTCAGCTGGGTGATGCGCGCGCCGCGCACGATCCCGCTGGCCGACGTGATGAAGCGCGACCAGACGCTGATTCCGGTCATGCTCGACCAGGAAGAGGTCGGGCTGATGTTCCAGAAGTACAACCTCATCAGCGCGGCCGTGGTCGACGAGAACGAGCGACTGGTCGGCCAGATGACGGTCGACGACGTGGTCCACATCATCTCCGAGGAAGCGGGCGAGGACGCGCTGCTGATGTCGGGTGCGGGCGACGGCGACATCAACGAGCCGATCCGCGAAGCCTATTCGGCGCGCGTGCGCTGGCTGGTCGCAAACCTCGGCACCGCGCTGGTCGCCTCGCTGATCATCGCGCTGTTCGGCGCGGCGATCGAGAAGCTGGTCGCGCTCGCCGTGCTGATGCCGATCGTCGCCAGCATCGGCGGCAATGCGGGGACGCAGACCATGGCGGTGACCGTCCGCGCGATCGCCACCAACCAGCTGACCCGCTCGAACACGCGGCGCATCCTGATGCGCGAGATGCGCGTGGCCGTGCTCAACGGGCTGACCATCGCGGTGCTGATCGGCATCGCCACGGGACTGGTCTTCACTCCCATGCTCGGCGGTGTGATCGCGCTGGCGATGGTGATCAACGTGGTGATTGCGGGTCTTGCCGGCGTGCTGGTGCCGGTGGCCTTCGACCGGCTCGACCAGGACCCCGCGGTGGCGAGCAGCGTGTTCGTGACGATGATCACCGATTCGATGGGCTTCTTCGCCTTCCTCGGCCTTGCGGTGGCGCTGCGGGTTGTTTGAGCTACCGCGAGTGCGGCATAACTAGACGATAAGGCCGATCGAATTGCCGATCGAGTGGAGAGCCACCGGCAAGAGCAGGCTTCCGGTTCGCAGGCGCATCCAGACAGCCAGGAACGACGGTATTGCGGTCAGCACCATGTAGACTGGATCGAAGGCGAAACTTCCATCCGAATAGCTGAAGGCGTGTGCCAGCCCAAACAGCGCGCACGACAAAAAGGCGCCCCACCCCCATTCAACGCCGAATTTCTTCGTCCGCCCAGCGAACGCTTCGTACAAGGCCAGCAGCAGGATGCCGCGATAGAAGGTCTCTTCCTCCAGACTGGGCATTGTAAGCTGGAACGCGATTGTTTCCGTCGCAGCGTCCTCTGCCGGGAAGGCGAGAGCAATGGCGAGAAAGAACATACAATAAGCGATGGCCAAAGGAGCGCAGCTTCGCAGGCTCCCCGGCGCCTGAACAAGCGTTATGCCCGAGCGTCGCCATCCGAGCCACGGTAGCGACGCAATCGCGAGGCTACTCGCCAAAGCGAGTATTTTGCCCTGCCAGTTCCATTGAGTGCCTTCAAAGATTTGCGGGAAAAGACCGTAACCGTTTGTCAGCAAGAAATCGTTCAGCGCTACAATCCCCGTAGCCACCAGGAGCCAGCGCAAGGAAAATTCGCTCGGGCGCAGAAGGCCGATGAGCAAGCCTGTGCCGATCAAAATGCCAAGAACTGCGGCGATGCTCACGACTGCGTCCATACGGATACCCCTTTCGAGGCACTTTAAGCGCGCTGCCTTGGTGTCGCAATGCACTAATACGTCAACTTTCCCTTCGCGGTTGTCCTTCTTCTTTGCACAACCTAACTCGGGGCCCATGCCGCTCAACCTGACCAAGATCGCCTTCGGCGCGCAAAGCTATGGCGATATCGAAAGCTGGTATGCGCAGCGGCGCAGCCCGAACCTCACGACGCGCTATCGCCCGACCAAGTGGGAGCAGTGCATCGGCGGATCGCTCTATTGGATCCACCAGCACAGCATCGTCGCGCGCAGCGAAATCCTCGGCTTCAGCGAAACGAAGGACGGGCGCTGGTCGATCGACCTCAAGCCCGAACTGGTCCGTGTGCACCCGCGTCCCAAGCGCGCGCACCAGGGCTGGCGCTACTTGAAGGGCGATCCGCCGCGCGAACTCGCGCCGGGCGAGGACATCGGTGACGCGCTGCCGGGCAAGCTTGCGGGGAAGCTCGAAAGACTGGGGCTGATCTGAGACGAATTGCGGAACGGGCGGCCCACCCTGCCCGTTGATCGGGCAAAGGAGAAAGCAATCATGCCCGAACGCCAATCGCGTCACCCAGACAACGAACTGATCGATGAAATTACCGAAGGCGCCACGCCCTCGCAGCAGGGCTCGGTCGGCGGCGAGGTCAATCGCCGCGTCGGCAAGCGCGGCGAGGAAAACCGCGCCAGGGACCCGGCCAATCGCGAGCCCGAAGTCGGCTCGGACAACCCTGAACAGGATGCGCAGAAGGGCGAGAAGACGCTCGCCGCGATGCAGGATTCGCGCAGCAGCTAGGCGCGCGTGAGGCGGGCGATGGCATCGCGCACGTCGTTGTCGTCGTCGCTGCCGAACTCGGCATAACTGTCGCGCAAGGCGTCGATCCGCTCGTCGATGCGTTTCAGGTTCGAGCGGTGGCTGACCACAAAGCGTCGTCCTGCAAGCAGTTGCGGGACGACGAGGTCGGCATATTCACCCACGTCCATACCGTGCTGCATGACCCGCGCATCGCCGAAGGGGGTGAATACCCATCCCGGGAGGATCGTGCCCGCATGGACATGATCGGGCAGGTCCTCGCGCATGCTTTCGGTGAGCCCGAGCACCGCATGCTTCCCCGCGATGTAGGCAGAGGTCTGCGGCGCGGCGCAAAAGAAGCTGTTTTCGCTGCCGGTATTGTAGACCGCGCTCGGGCGATCCTGCGCGATCATCCGCGGGATGAACGCGCGGCAGCCGTGCCACACACCCCAGACGTTGATATCGAAATGGCGCCGCGCCTCGGCCGGGTCGACTTCCCACAGCTTGCCACGCGGGCCACCCGCCCCGGCATTGTTGAGCAGCAGTTCGACCGTGCCGAGCGCTGTGAAGGCCGCGTCCGCCAGCGCGTCGACCTGCGCCGGCTCAGCCACGTCGCACGCGTGAGCCAGCGCTCCATCGATCGCGGCTGCGGCCCTCTCAAGCTTCTCGCCCGGCAGGTCGGCGAGCAGTACCCGAACTCCCCGCCCCGCCAGTCGCTGCGCTATGGCGAACCCGATCCCCGAAGCGCCGCCGGTAACGACCGCGCTCGCGGGGAGCCATTCGCTCATGCCGGGACCTTCTCCGCCACGCGCCGCAGCGCGTCGGCATAGGCCTCGGGCGGCTGCGCGCCGGGGATCATGAACTTGTTCTCGACGATCATCGCGGGCACGCCGGTGATGTTGAGATCCCATGCCGCGCGCTCCTCGGCGCGGACCTTGTGGGCGAGTTCCTCGCTCGCAAGTGCGGTCTCGCAAGCCGCGCGGTCCAGCCCGACGCTTTGCGCCACATCGAGCAGAACCGAGTGATCGGCGATCTCCCGTCGCTCGTTGAAATGCGCCCTGAACAGCGCGAGCTTGAGTTCGGTCTGCTTGGCAGGGCCGTGTTCCTC
>JBFOLW010000273.1:0-2200 GCA_040830305.1 Erythrobacter sp. | reverse complement strand
TCGCCCAGCGGCACTTCTTCGGGCAGCCAGTGCACCTGCTGCTGGCGCTTCCAGAACTCGTAGGCCCAGGGGTACTCGAAGGGCTTGTAGGTCTTGCGGGCTTCGAGCAACGACATGTTGTGGGTCTCCGGTTTTTCGCGTTGGCGACTCATATAGTGAATCAGAGGCTGGATTCGAAGGCAAGCGATTGTGATTCGGCGGGGATAAGATGGGAAAACCCGCGTGCTGCGCCTCGCCGCTCCGCGCATGCGACGAATTGCGGAACGGGGCTGCGCGCGCATCCGTTGGTCGGATGAAGGAGACAGATCCATGGGTGAATACGCCCCCGACGACCAACGCGACGTCCACGAGAGCCCCGCAGCCGACTGGCGCGAGGCCGAAGGGCAGCAGGACAGCAACGACGCGCCGCAGGCGTGCAGCGAGACCGAGGCGCAGATGGGCTATGGCAATGCCCGCGATGCGCAAGGTGTGATGGAACAGGACCGCGTCGACGACGCCCGTCCCGACACGCGCGCCCGCGCCGATGCCGCAAGGCCGCTCGGCGAAGGCTGACGACACCGATACAGGCCACGGGGAACAGCGACATCGTCCGGTTTCCCCTTTTGCGGGCGATGTCCGCAAACCCCGGCGCCCCGCTCTCTTCATCGAGGGCGGGGCGTCAATCTTTCTGCACCCTATCGGTTGGCCGTTGGCCTGCTTCGCATCCGCTGCTTGAGGGCGGGGATTGGCCCGGTCGCTTTGCTGGATAAGAGAACCGCGCCGGTTGGCATCGCTCAGAAATAGAAAGCGATCATCACCAGAACGAAGACCACCAGGGCCACGGCGAAGGCGAAGCCTACCAGCGACTCGCGCGGATATGCCGTCCCGTCGATGGTGATGGCGTCCTCGCCATCCGAAACCTCGGGTGGGTCGTTGAGCTTGCGCCAATCCGAATAGACGAAACCGCCAATGGCAAAAAGGCCAAGGGCTGCCTCGATCAAG
Organism: Erythrobacter sp.; assembly: GCA_040830305.1. Classification (GTDB taxonomy): domain Bacteria; phylum Pseudomonadota; class Alphaproteobacteria; order Sphingomonadales; family Sphingomonadaceae; genus Qipengyuania. The sequence continues at coordinate 1,219 of JBFOLW010000273.1, read as the reverse complement.
AACCGGAAGCCCAGATCGCCGAGGATCAGTGCAGTCCAGAGAAGAACCACTCCTAACACGAAGGGTGCGAGGGTGACGGTCTGTTCGGACTCATCGATCGAGTGCGAGAGCTCGCGATACTCGGCGACCCTGATGGCTTCCGGCTTCGCAAACCGACGATCGCGTCGCCACCGCAGAAATCGCTTCCTGAGCGTGGGGCCGAAGGCCGCCAGGATGGCCGCGCCGGTAAGCGCCGTGCCCCACATCCAAGCGGTCGGCGTAATCGCCTCGAGAATCGTCACAACATCCTTCCACCTGCTCCAATTTGCGCCTTCGATGCTCTCGCCAGGCCGGCGAACGAGCGAGCCAGCTTGTCGGACCTCCCGTGCTCCAGCGGAGCCCCGCCTCCATCACCCGTGCCCCAGCCTCGACGAGACGTGGACCGATTGGCAGGGCCACCCGTTGATAGGGCATAAGCAACGCAAAACAAAAGGGAATTGCATGTTTGAGAAGATTCGCATCAAGGAACACATGGAAGTCGCCAACGCAGAAGGCCTGCATGTCGGGACCGTCCACGCGGTCGAGAACGACGCGATCAAGCTGACCAAGTCGGACAGCGCCGACGATATGCACCACTTCCTGTCGATGGACGACGTCGACAAGATCGACGACAATCGCATCTACCTGAAGGAGAGTGCGCGCATACCCGAAGGTCTGGGCAACAAGGCGGTCACCGAAGACGCCTGATCTTCCCGCCAATCCACCGGTCTCGTAAGTGGGCCGGATCACGCCCCGCCCCGGTTCGCCGGAGCGGGGCTTTGCCATGCCCGGCCGTCGTCGCGAAGGAAACCTTTGCGGTAAAGGCCGGACCTTGTACCGCATAGGGAGGATGGATCGGGTGCATACCTTCGATCTCGCCGCCGCGGCGAAGACCGCGCTGACGAGCGGGCAGCCTCCCTCGGCGTGGGACCAGCGCCTGCGCGCAGCCGTCGAGCAGGCGTTGGGCGATGCGCACCACCGCGAGGCACGTTTCCTGATCGGTTTCACGCTGGCGCTGGCGGTGTTCTCGCTGTCGGTGGACCTGGTCGTGGCCCCGCAACATATTGGCGAGGTCGCGGCGTTCCGGCTCGGGCTGGTAGTCCCGCTGGGAATTGCCGCGCTGCTGTTGCCGCGCCATTTGTTCTGGCTGCAGAAGCTGCTGATGGCGCTGCTGCTGACCTGCTTCGGGGTCAGCCTTGCC
>JBFOLW010000272.1:0-3317 GCA_040830305.1 Erythrobacter sp. | reverse complement strand
CCCTTCGCGCTCCGCCGCGTCGAACCTCTCGCGCCAGCATTTCAGCGTTTCGGCATAGTCGAGGCCGAAATCGCGCTGGTCCTGCCAGGCAAGCCCGCGCTCTTCGGCCAGCCGGCGAAATTCGCTGCTGCGGATCAGCAACCCGCCGGGGAAGATATAGGCCTGGATGAAATCGGCGCTTTTCGCATAGGCTTCGAACAGGTCGTCGCGCATCGAAATATACTGGATCGCCGCGCGCCCGCCGGGTTCGAGGTTGCGCGCGATGCAGTCCATGAAGGTGGGCCAGTATTCGCGTCCTAGCGCCTCGACCATTTCGACGCTGACAATGGCGTCATACCTTCCCGCGGTGTCACGGTAGTCCTGCTTGCGTAAGTCGACCCCGGGGTGGCGCTCGCGCGCCCAGGCGAGCTGTTCGTCCGAAAGGCTGATCGCGGTGACCGCGCTGCCTCGGATGGACAGCATCTCCGCCAGTCCGCCCCAGCCGCACCCGATCTCCAGCACCGTGGACGGGTCGCCGAGGCGCGCAGCCAGCGCCTCCCATTTGCGCTTCTGTCCCGCTTCGAGCCCGTCCTCGCCAACCTCGAGCGCGGAGGAATAGTTCATCGTGGGATCGAGCCAGGCGGCGTAGAAATCATTGCCCAGATCGTAATGCGCGCGGATGTTCTTTTGCGCGCCGCCATGCGTGTTGCGGTTGAGCCAGTGGGCGAAACGTGCCGCCCAGCGGAAGGGCCCGCGCGCGCGTCCGGTATCGCCCAATTCGCTGCCATTGGCCATGAACAGCGCGAACAGCGGCACCGGATCGGGGCTGCCCCACTCGCCCGCCTCCCACGCCTGGTACCAGCCGATCGACCCGTTGGTGGCGAGCCGCACGAGCGCATTCCAGCTGCGCAGCTCGACCGTGCATTCGAAGCCCGGGGCACGAGCGCCGAGCGTCCGGCGTCTGCCATCGGGCAGGATCGCGTGGATCGCGCCGGTAACCAGCGCCGCGTCGATCCGGTCGAGGATCCTCCCGAACCCGGGCGCGAACAGACGCGCCAGCAATCCCGGCCTGCGGGCGAAGCGGCGGGCTCCTCCGAGCAGCTCGTGGCCGCGCGATGTGGTCGGCATATCCATCGCCCGCAGCTATCGCGCGCGCGGCAAGTGGTGGCAAGCTAGTCCTTGCTCGCCCGGTACGCCTCGAGCGCCCGTTCGCGCGCTTCCTTGTGGCCGATCATCTTGACCGGATAGTCGCCGCGCTTGTCGTCAGGCGGGTCGTGGATTTCGCTGTCGCCCAGTCCGGCGAGTTCGGGGACATATTCGCGGATGTATCCTGCCGCGTCGAACTTCTCGCTCTGCGTCAGCGGGGCCATGATCCGGCTGAACATGTTGCTGTCGACACCGGTGCCCGAAATCCACTGCCAGTTGACGCCGTTGCTGCCGTAATCGGCATCGACGAGGCAGTCCCAGTACCATTGCTCGCCGAAACGCCAGTCGATCAGCAGGTGCTTCACGAGGAAGCTCGCCGCGATCATCCGCACCCGGTTGTGCATCCAGCCGGTCTGCCACAGCTGGCGCATCCCCGCATCGACGATGGGGTAGCCGGTCATGCCCTTCTCCCAGCATTCGAGGTCTTCGCGGATTAGGTGCCCAGCGTTGGGGTTCCGCCACAGTGTCCGCTCGTCGTAATCGCGATAGCTTTCGCGCGGATAGTCGGGGAACTGGTCGATCACGTTCTGCGCATAATCGCGCCAGATGATCTCCTTGGCGTAGGTCTTCCACCCGTCGGAGCGCTTGTCCTTCAATTTGTGCCAGATCTGTGCGGGGCTGATCTCGCCCCAGTGCAGATGCGGCGACAGGCGCGAGGTGATGTCCTGCGAGGGCAGGTTGCGCCCCTCGTCATACTCGGCGACCTGATCGGTCCACCAGTCGAGCCGCTCATGCGCCGCCGCCTCGCCGAACTCCCAGAAATCGCGGATCCCGCCTGCCCAGTCGGGCTTGGTCGGGAGCAGGCCCCATTCTTCCAGCCTGTCGCTTTCGGGCCAGCTCTCGGGCGAATGGATCGTGTCGGGTTCGGGAAGCGGATCGCGCGGGGGCATGACCTCGAGCATCGACTTCGAGAACGGCGTGTAGATCTTGTAGGGATCGCCCGATCCGGTGGTCACGCTGCCCGGGGGGAGCAGGTAGTTGCCGTCGTAGAGGCACAGCTTGCGGTCTCCTCCGAGAGCATCCGTCAGCTCGTCCTCGGCCTCCTTCCACCACGGCTCGTAATGCCGCATCGCGTGGATGCAGCTGGCCCCGACCTCGTCGGCGATCGATGCGAGGATCTGCGGGGCATCGCCCCTGCGCAGCACGATCTGCGAGCGGCGGCTGCCCAGCGACTTGCCGAGGCTTTGGAGCGAATGGTGCAGCCAGACCAGCGAGGCGCCGCCATAGGCATGATCGCCCGCGCGGTCCTGGTCGAGCACATAGACCGGAATGACGGGACCGGCCTGCGCCGCGGCATGGAGCGCGGGCTGATCGGCCATGCGCAGGTCGCGCCGCAGCCAGACGATTTGGGGTTTTGCGATGAATCTTCTCCCGATGCCACCTATCAACCCCGTCATGCTGAACTTGTTTCAGCCTTGCAGAGCTTCGCTTCCAGCATCCGTTTCTCGGCCCACTCAGGTCGCGCGGGAGGCAGGATCAAACCTGAAACAGGTTCAGGGTGACGAATTGGCTTCAGGTTCGCACTCCACATAGGGCAGCGCTACCGAGAAACGACCACGCGCGCGCGGATCGTAGAAGCGAGCGTCGCGAAGGATGACCGAACCATCAGGCGCCCGCTCGGCAAATGGTGCGCGCGACCAGAAGAGGAAGGCGTCTACTTGACTGTCTTCTCGCCGTCTCGTCGACAAATCCGCGTTATCGAACACACAAAATGCGTTCAGATCGACGATTGCGTCATGGTTACCAGGATTGTCGATAAACCGCCCCCAATAGCCAAGCTCACCGATGAGCACCTCGCGTGTCCAGAACTCGATCGGAGGCGGGCTCGCTATCACCTCGACCCTATCGGGAAGCATCCCTTCAAACGAACGCACGAAATTGCGTTGATGATGTGCGGTAATCGCCCCGTTCAGCCCGATATACGCCAGCGCCACCGCCATTGCCGCGCGCGCAGGTTGCTGCCACTCGCCGCCGCGCTTTTCGCGGCGTAACGAGAACCACGTCGCGAAACCCAGCAGCACCCAGAGCCAGACGTCGATGATGAACAGCGTATCGCCGTAAAACCAGCGGCTCGAGAACGGCTCGAGCAGGCGGATGCCGTAGACGTTGAGCCAGTCGAGCGCCGGGTGCGT
>JBFOLW010000271.1:0-14821 GCA_040830305.1 Erythrobacter sp. | reverse complement strand
CCGTCCCGGGCGATGAAGAAGTGCGTCGAATTGCAGGTCGCGACGAAGCCGTGCGGGTCGAGCATCAGCCCCTCGTCTGCCCCGGCCTGCGCCGCCTGGATGCATGCGGTGATGCAGTTGAGCTTGCTGTGCGAATTGAGCATCGGGTCCTGCACATCGGGATAACCGCGCCGCACATGCACGGTTGCCAGGCTGAGCATGCGGGTGGCCGTTTCTGGCGCGGGCTCCTTCCATTCGGGAATGATCACCACGGTGGCCGGGCTGACCACCACTCGCGGGTCCTGATAGGGTGTCGAGCGAATACCGCGCGTCACCATCAGTCGGATATGGACCCCGTCGCCATCCATCCCATTGGCATCGAGCACGGCGTAGAGCCGCCGCTCCATCTCCTCGCGCGGGATTCCGATATCCATCAGGATCGCCTTGGCGCCCCGCCACAGCCGGTCGAGATGGCGATCGAGGAACGCCAGGCGCCCGTGGTGCAGGCGAATGCCCTCCCACACGCCGTCGCCCAGCATGAAGCCACTGTCGAACACGCTGATGCTGGCCTCGGGCCGCGCGAAATGCTCGCCATTGATATCGATGGTGACCGAGGCGTTGCGATCGTCGGGAATGTAGAGGTGCGTGCCCTGGGCCATGTCAGCGCCCCCTCGCCGCGATATCGTCCATCGCGTCGCGCAGCTTCGGGTCCCATTCGGCCTTCAGCTCCCTGATCTTGGCAAGCAGTTCCTCGTTTTCGTAGGGCGGGATATCGAGCCGGTAGGCATCGGCCACTTCGCGCATCGAGCTGCGGTCCATTTCCTCGAACGCCTCGACCATCGCAATTGCCGCCTGCCGGTCGTGGCCCAAGGCCTCGTAGACCGAGCGGCCCATCCGCAGGGCGCTGTCGTAGGTTTCGCGGATGATGTCGCGGCAGCCCATTGCCCAGAGATGATAGACGTGGTCGCGATCCTTGGCGCGCGCGACGACATGCAGCTTGGGGAAATTGGTGCAGGCATAGCGCACGAGCTTGTCGATCTGCTCGCGTTCGTCGAGCGCGACGACGAGGATCCGCGCGCGCTCGATCCCGGCGCTCGCCAGCAGATCGGGGCGCGTGGCATCGCCGTAATAGGTGGTGATGCCGAACTTCTTGAGGTTCTCTAGGTGCTGGCTGTTGTAGTCGATCACGGTCGCGCGGTGACCCGCGGCATCGAGCATGCGATCGACGATCCCGCCCACCCGTCCGCGACCGGCGATGATGATCGGGTTTTCCTCGTCGATCGGATCGGCCTCCTTGCCGGGCCCCTGGCCGGCGCAATAGGCATGCGCGATCAGCTTGTCGTAGAGGATGAACAGCAGTGGGGTGACGAGCATTGTCAGCGCCACGATCAGCAGCAGCTGGTCGGCGAAGGCCTGGTCGAACACCGCATTGCCGACCGCGAAGGCGATCAGCACGAAGGCGAATTCGCCCGCCTGGGGCAGGCTCAGGCAGAACAGCCACAATGCCTGTCGGCGCAATCCGTAAAGCCAGCCGACTACCAGCAGGACGGCCATCTTGGCCGCGATGGTCACGGCCGCCCAGAAGACGACCGACTGCCAGATCGTGCTCGCGAGCACGAAGTCGATTCCTGCGCCGACGGTGATGAAGAACAGACCGAGAAGCAGGCCCTTGAACGGGTTGATGTCGCTTTCGAGCTCGTGCCGGTATTCGCTGGTTGCTAGCACCACCCCGGCAACGAAGGCGCCCAGTGCGGGCGAAAGGCCGACAAGCGACATCAATAGCGCGATTCCGATCACCACCAGCAGTGCCGCAGCGGTGAACAGTTCGCGCAGGTTCGCCTTGGCGATGTAGCGGAACAGCGGACGGATCGCGTAGATGCCGATCGCGATCACCGCGGCGACCGCGCCGATCCGCGTCACGCCGGCGAGCCATCCGGGCATATGCGCGGTGAGGTCGATACCGCCATGCGCGCCGCCCCCGCCATGCGACACAGCAGCGCCGACAAGCTCGGGCACGGCAAGCAAGGGCAGCAAGGCCAGGATGGGAATGACCGCCACATCCTGCACGAGCAGCACCGAGAAGCTCGCTTCGCCGCCCTCGGTCCTCAGCAGCCCCTTCTCGGTCAGCGTCTGGACGATGATCGCGGTAGAGCTGAGCGCCAGAACCATGCCGATCGCGAGTGCGGTTTGCCAGGGCTGCCGGTCGAGCAAGGCGATGCCGGTGATGAGCAGCGTGGTCAGCAGCACCTGCCCACCGCCTAGCCCTGCGAGCTTGCCGCGCATCGCCCACAGGCGTTTGGGCTCCATCTCGAGCCCGATGATGAACAGCATCATCACCACGCCGAACTCGGCAAAGACCTGCAGCGCCTCGACGTCGACATTGAGCGATGCCAGCACGGGCGAGATGGCCATTCCTGCAAGCAGGTAGCCGAGCACCGATCCCAGCCCGAACCGGCTCGCCAATGGGACCGCCACCACGCCCGCGATGAGGATCAGGAAGGCGAGGATCAGGAACCCGGTCACTGTAGTCTCGCCCTCCCCCTAAGCGAAGTCAGATATGCAGCGCGCGCCCGTAGCTCGCAAGCACGCTTTCGTGCATGCTCTCGCTGATCGTCGGATGCGGGAAGACCGTCTGCATCAGTTCGGCCTCGGTGGTCTCGAGCGTCTTGCCGACGACGAAGCCCTGAATCATCTCGGTCACTTCGGCGCCGACCATATGCGCGCCGAGCAGCTCGCCGGTCTTCGCATCGAACACGGTTTTCACGAAGCCCTCGGCCTCGCCCAGCGCGATAGCCTTGCCGTTGCCGATGAAGGGGAAGGTGCCGGCCTTGACTTCGTAGCCCGCCTCCTTGGCCTTGGATTCGGTCAGCCCGACGCTGGCGATCTGCGGGTGGCAATAGGTGCAACCCGGGATGTTGTTGCGGTCGAGCGGATGCGGGTGGACGTCCTTGACGCCCAGCTCCTGCGCGATGGCTTCGGCGCAGGTGACGCCCTCGTGGCTCGCCTTGTGCGCCAGCCACGGACCGGGAGTACAGTCGCCGATGGCCCACAGGCCCTTGGACTTGGTCCGGCCATAAGGATCGATCTGGATAAAGCCGCGATCCATCTCGGCCAGCTTCTCCAGCCCGATGTTCTCGGTGTTGGGGACAATGCCGATGGCGGTGATGCAATGGGTGAATTCGGTCTCGGCGACTTTGCCGTCCTTGGCCTTGATCTTCGCCTTCACGCCCTTGTCGGAGATTTTGATGTCCTCGACACCCGCGCCGGTCATGATGGTCATGCCCTGTTTGGTCAGGTTCTTCTCGAGGAAGGCGGACACGTCCTTATCTTCCACCGGCACGATGCGGTCGAGCATTTCGACCACGGTGACGTCGCAGCCCATGTCGTTGTAGAAGCTGGCGAACTCGATCCCGATTGCGCCCGAGCCGATCACCAGCAGCTTCTTGGGCATTTCAGGCGGGGTCATCGCATGGCGATAGGTCCAAACGCGCTTGCCGTCGGCCTTGGCGAAGGGCAGGTCGCGGGCGCGGGCGCCGGTGGCGACGATGACGTGCTTGGCCTCGAGTTTCTCCTCCCCCTTCTCGCCCTTCACACTGAGGCTGGTGGGGCCGGTCAGCGTCCCCTCGCCCATGTGTACCGCGATCTTGTTCTTCTTCATCAGGTGCGTGACGCCCTGGTTCAATTGCTTGGCCACGCCGCGGCTGCGTTTCACTACCGCTTCGAGGTCGGCCTCGATCTTGCCTGCGATCTTGAGGCCGTAGTCGCTCGCGTGCTGCGCGTAGTGCAGGATTTCCGCCGAGCGCAGCAGCGCCTTGGTCGGGATGCAGCCCCAGTTCAAGCAAATGCCGCCGAGCAGCTCGCGCTCGACGATGGCGGTCTTCAGGCCCAGCTGCGCGCAGCGGATCGCCGCGACATAGCCGCCGGGACCGGAACCGAGAACGATGACGTCGTACTTGTCAGCCATGATAACTCCGAAGTGGTTCGCCGCTTACCCGGCGAGAAATTCTACGTCTTTTGCCGGCACCCATCCGGCGCGGCACGGCCCGTCATAGGCGCGCGGCTCGGCGACCGGGCTGCTCACGCGGCAATCGCCGACTTCCTGGAATTCGCCGCTCGCATAAACGACGCCCTGCCAGTCGCCCTCGGCCTCGCACAGCCAGACGAGCGTGCTCTGTTCGAGCGTGTCGCTGGTGCGCGCGGCCTCGTCGGGCGCGTCGCGGATGACCTGCTCACGGTAGGTCCCGCCGACGCGGCCGAGCCCGCCGCAGGCGTCCAAGCTCGGCCCGTCGAGGCCGATCATCGGCGAACGCGGTTCGGGAAAGCTCTCGGCCTCGGGTGCGGGCGGGCCGCTGATCGTCCCCAGCGAAAGGAGCAGCGCGGCAATCACGCCCACTGCTCCGCTACCGCCCGGGGCCGGTCGTTTTCGTCGAGCAGGACGAATTTGAACGTGCCTTCGGCCACCCTGGTCTCGGCCTCGCCATTGCGCTCGCGGGCAATCGCTTCGGCGGTGATGGTGAGCGAGGTGGTGCCGGTGGCGGCGATTGCGCAATAGACCGAGAGTTCGTCGCCCACCTGCATCGCGCCGGGGAAGGCGAAATCGGTCGCCGAGACGACCACCGCCTTGCCCTTCCCTTCGCGGCTCGCAAGCGAGCCGGCGCCAAGCGCCATCTGGCTCATCAGCCACCCCCCAAACACCCCGCCATAGGGGTTGAGGTCGGTCGGCATAGCCGTGACCCGGATGAGGGGGGAGCGGTTAGCCATCTAAACCGTCCACCGGATACGTGTGAAAAAACCCGAAAGCCACTTCGCATCCGTCGCCGAATTGCTCACGGATTAGCTCGTATACTTCAGATGAATAATGAGCTTTCGGGTCGCTAATCTGAGCTACGTCTGACACGTCGAGGATTTCGAAGTGGTCGGCCATCAAAGCTTTCGCTGCCGCTTCCTTGAACTCGGCTTCGCTGCCACATTCGACAGCGACATTAACAAGAGCACCATACAATCCGGGCTCGTAATTCGGACTCTTGGCCGAGAACTTAACCTCATAAAGGCCGGTCCAGACCATATGACTACACCACCAGCCCCATCGGGTTTTCGACCAGCTGCTGGAAGGCCTGCATCAGCTGCGCGCCGTCGGCGCCGTCGATGGCGCGGTGATCGAAGCTGCCGGTGGCGCTCATCACGGTGGCGACGCCCAGCGCGCCGTCGATCACATGCGGGCGCTGCTCGCCTGCGCCGACCGCGAGGATCATCGCCTGCGGCGGGTTGATCACCGCGTCGAACTGCTTGGTGCCGAACATGCCGAGGTTGGATAGCGAGGCGGTGCCGCCCTGGAATTCATGTGGCTGCAGCTTGCCGTCGCGCGCCTTGCCTGCAAGCTCCTTCATCTCGGTGCTGATCTGCGCGAGGCCCTTGCGGCCCGCATCGCGGATGATCGGCGTGATCAGGCCCGAGGGCGCCGCCACCGCGACCGAGATATCTTCGCGGGTATACTGGAACAGCTCGTCGCCCTGGAAGCTGACGTTGCAGGCGGGAACGCGCTGCAACGCGCGGGCGAGTGCCTTGATCAGCAGGTCGTTGACCGAGAGCTTCACGCCATCGGCCTCGAGGCTGGCGTTGAGCTGCTTGCGCAGGTCGAGCAGCGCATCGAGCCGCACGTCCACGGTGAGGTAGATGTGCGGGATCGTCTGCTTGGCTTCGGTGAGGCGCTTGGCGATGACCTTGCGGACGTTGTTGAGCTTTTGCGCTTCGTAGGGCGCGTCGAGATCGCCGCCCAGCGTCGCCGGCTTCGGGGCGCTCGGCGCAGGCGCGGCCGCGTCGGCTCTTGCGGGCGCGGTGCCGGGCTGCGCGTTCTCGACATCCGCCTTGACGATGCGGCCGTTGGGCCCGCTGCCCTTCAGGCCCGACAGATCGATGCCCTTCTGCTCGGCGATCCGTCTGGCGAGCGGCGAGGCAATGATGCGGTCGCCCGAAGCAGCCGGTTTTACTGCAGGAGCCGGGGCGGGAGCGGGAGCGGGTGCAGGCGTCGGAGCGGCTTCCGCGTCGGATGCTTTCTCTTCCGTTGGCGCTTCAACCGGGGCATCGCCTGAAGGCGTCGCTGCGGCTGCCTCGTCCAGATCCTCGCCCTCTTCGGCGAGCATGGCGATCACGGTGCCGACCTTCACGCCTTCGGTGCCCTCTTCCACCGCGATCGAGGCGATGGTGCCTTCGTCCACGGCTTCGAATTCCATCGTCGCCTTGTCGGTCTCGATCTCGGCCATGATGTCGCCGGCATTGACCGTATCCCCCGGCTTCACCAGCCACTTGGCGAGCGTGCCCTCTTCCATGGTGGGCGACAGGGCGGGCATCTTTATCGGCGTGGGCATGGTCTTGACGTTACGTCCTCGCTGGGGAGTGAGTTCGAAGGCACCTCTGGCGAAAAGGCGCGGCGCTCGCAAGGTCCTTGCGTAGAATACGAATTACCGGATAGGTCGCGCTCAAGGGAGCCGGGGAGCATTATGCGTACATACCTTGTCGTGATGGACGAGACCGAGGAGGCGAAGACCGCACTGCGGTTCGCCTCGCTGCGCGCGCAGAAGACCGACGGATCGGTCCATATCCTCGCGCTAGTGCCGCAGCAGACTTTCAACGCGTTCGGCGGTGTCCAGGCGACGATCGAGCAGGAAGCGCGCGAGCGGGCCGAAGTCATGGCCAACAGCGCGGCGGGGAATATTTTCGGCGAGATGGGCAAGATGCCCACCATCGCCGTGCGGCCCGGCCCGCCGGCCGACGTTATCCGCAAATATATCGAGGAGCACGACAACATCGCCGCGCTGGTGCTGGCGACGAGCGCCGAGGGCGGCTCGGGCCCGCTGGTGACGCATTTCGCAGGCCATGCTGGGCAATTGCCCTGCCCGCTCTATCTCGTCCCCGGCGGGCTCGACCGCGAGGCGATCGACGCGCTCGCCTGACGCTCAGGCCCGCGTGCCGCGGGTCGGGTAGTCGTTCTCCAGCGTGAACGAGATCCCGCTGAGCAATTCGTCGAGATCGGGGCGCGTGAACGGCGCGTTCTGGACCACCGCGAAATGCAGCGTGCCGTCGGGCTTGACGAGGAACAGGCCCGGTTCGGAGAAGGTATCGGGTTCCTCGCTGCCCTCGCGCTTCTCGCTGATGTAGAGCCCCCATTCGCGCGCCTTCTCTTCGCTCAGCGAATGCGCGATCGGCAAATTGCCCGTGTCCCATTCCTCATGGCTGACGGCGGCGCGTTCGGGGCTGTCCATCGACACCGAGAAGACGTTGATTCCCTTGTCGGTGAACTCGCCCAGCTTGCTGCCGAGTTCGGTGAGGTACTTCTTGCAGATCGGGCAATGCTTGCCCCGATAGAACACCAGCATTGTAAAGGCTTCGGGCGTCTGCTTCGATAGCTCGAAGCGCGCATCGATGGTGAGCGGCAGGTCGAGGTCGGGGACGGGTTGGCCGGGGATGAGTTGGGTCATGATATCTCCTTTGCCCATCCAATGACCGGCCCGGCGTCTGCGTTCCGTTACTTCTTCTTGCGACCTTGATGGCGGATGTTACCCGGACGGCCGCGCTTGCCTTGCGCATGCACCTCGCGCGGGGCGCCGGTGCCCTTTTTCGGGCCCCGCTTCTGGTGCGACCGCTTCCTGGGTGCGGGCCGGTTGCCGCGCGGTTCGACGCCGGGGCCCTCGCCGTCGGGAATTTCGAACTTGAGCGCGCCGGTCAACGCGTTGGCCTCGGCCAGCTTGAGCTTGAGCCGGTCGCCCACCGCATATTCGGTACCGCTGCTTTCGCCGACCAGCTTGCGCGCCGCCTCGTCATAGCTGAAGTATTCGCGGCCCAGCGTGCTGACCGGGACCAGCCCGTCACCGCCGAGCTTGTCGATCGTGGCGAAGAAGCCGAAGCCCTGCACCCCGGTGATGCGCGTGTCGAAAGTCTCGCCCACGCGGCCCGACAGCCATGCCGCGACATAGCGGTCGATGGTGTCGCGCTCGGCCTCCATCGCGCGGCGTTCGGTCTGGCTGATTGCATCGGTGATCTGGTGCAGCGCGGTCTTGTCGCGGTCGGAAAGGCCCGAGGTATCGGGCAGGTCGATCTGCGGCTTGGGCTGTTCGAGCTTGTAGGCATCGACCAGCGCACGATGCACCAGCAGGTCGGCGTAGCGGCGGATCGGCGAGGTGAAATGCGCATAAGAGCCGAGCGAAAGGCCGAAATGCCCTGCGTTCTGCGGACCGTAGAACGCCTGCGTCTGGCTGCGAAGGACGGCTTCCATGATCAGCGCCTTTTCGGCCGGATCGGCGATGTCCTTGAGCATCCGGTTGAACAGGCCCGGCGTAATCACCTGCCCCAGCGCGAACTTCTTGCCCTGCGTGGCCAGATATTCGCGGAAGGCGAGCAGCTTCTCGCGGCTCGGCTGTTCGTGCACGCGGTAGACCACCGGCGCGGCCTTGGCTTCGAGCGCCTTGGCCGCGGCGACATTGGCGGCGATCATGAAATCCTCGACCACACGATGAGCGTCGAGGCGCTCGCGCACGGCGATTTCCTCGATCACGCCCTCATCATTGAGGCGGACCTGCCGTTCGGGCAGTTCGAGATCGAGCGGATCGCGCGCCTCGCGCGCCTTGAACAGCAGCTTCCACGCGCCCCACAGGTGCTGCAAATACTCGGGCGCATTGCCCTCATCGATGGCAGCCTGTGCATCCTCATAGGCGATGTTCTTCGCCAGCCGCACGATCGCGCGGGTGAAGCGCCAGTCGCTGACCCTGCCGTCCTTGTCGATGCGTATGTGGCACGCCATCGCCGCACGATCGACGTCCTGTTTGAGCGAGCAGACATCGGCGCTGAGCACTTCGGGTAGCATCGGCACGACCCGGTCGGGGAAGTAGACCGAATTACCGCGCTTGCGCGCCTCGCGGTCGAGCGCACCGCCGGGGCGGACGTAATAGCTGACATCGGCAATCGCGATGATCGCGCGGTAGCCGCCCCTGCCGTCGGGCTCGGCCCATATCGCGTCGTCATGGTCGCGCGCATCAGCGGGATCGATCGCGACGATCGGGACGTCGCGCAGGTCCTCGCGATGATCGGCAGACAGCGGAAGGTCTACGGCGCGCTCGGCCTCGGCGATCGTTTCCTGCGGGAAGATGTGCGGAATGCCGTGCTTGGCGATGGCAATCAGGCTGAAAGCCTTGGGCGCCAGCGGATCGCCGATCACTTCGACCACCTTGACCTTCGCGCGCGCTGATTTGCCCATGCGTTCGGCGAGCACGAGGTCGCCTTCCTTCGCCTCCCCAAGATCACCGATGGGCGCGCTGTCGCGCACACGCTTGTCGACCGGGGCCAGCCAAGGCTTGCCGGAACCGTCCATCTCGACGACGCCCATCAGGCCTTCGGTGCGCGCGGGCAGCTTCTTCATCGGATGCGCGACCCAGCCGCGCCCGGTTTCCTCGTTGCGCGCGAGGATGCGATCGCCGCGCTTTAGCGCTGCGACCTTCTTGCTTTCCCTGACCAGTAGCCGTGGTGGCTTCTCCTTGATGTCGGGCGCCCAGTTTTCGGGCTCGGCAATCAGCTCGCCATCCTCGACCGCGACCACCTTGAGCACGGTCACTTTCGGCACGCCGCCCATGCGGTGATAGGCGGTGCGCTTGCCGTCGATCAGGCCTTCCTCGGCCATGTCCTTGAGGCGCTTCTTGAGCGCGATCTTTTCCTGACCCTTGAGCCCGAACGCCTTGGCGATCTCGCGCTTTCCGGCGGGGGTTTCGGATGTCTGGATGAATTCGAGTATCTGCTGTTTCGACGGAAGCCCCTTGGGCTTCCGGAACTTGTTCTGTTTTGTCATGCGCGCAATATGGGGATGGGTAGGCGACATGTCACCTCTTCCCCCTCACCGCGTTAGCCTCTCCGTTCGTGTCGAGCGAAGTCGAGACGCTTCGATACGAACGATTGGTGTCAGTAGGCCTTGGCCAGCAGGATCCGCTCGACCGCCGGGTCGCCGGAAAAGATGCAGGCGCCGTCGACCGGTGCCGCATCCATCGGGACATTGCGGATGGTCAGCTTGTGCTCCTTGAGCCGCTCGACGACCGCGTCCAGCGCAGCGCCCGTGGGCTTGGACCACTGGACCTCGACCCAGCCGGGATAGCGCGAGGCGGCAAAGTGCTTCTCGACCTCGGCGAAATCGCTGACACCGCGCGTGATGTTCGCATCGCGGCGCTCGGCGGCCCGGGTCAGCAGCGTGCTCTGCATGTCGGCGAGCACATCGGGGATCGTCTGCCCGGCCACTTCGCGGGTCGGGTTCTGGAACGCGGGCTTGCCGGTTTCGGCATCCCACAGCCGGTCGCGGCGGAGCAGGCTGACAACGCCGTTGTCCATGTCGCGACCACCGACCTCGACGATGATCGGCGCGCCCTTGCGGACATAGTCCCAGCGCTTCTGCGCCGCCTTGCCAGGACGCGTGTCGAGCAGCACGCGCAGCGGTTCGCCGAGGACGGTCTGGCCGGCGAGCGTGGCACGCAGCGCTTCACAATAGTCGATCAGTGCCTCGTCTTCGGGCTTGTCGCGCAGCATCGGGAGGATCACGACCTGCTGCGGCGCGATCTTGGGCGGCAGGCACAGGCCATCGTCGTCGCCATGCGTCATGATGACACCACCGACCATGCGCGTCGAAACGCCCCAGCTGGTGGTGTGGCAGAGGCTTTCGCTGCCTTCCTTGTTCTGGAACTTGATCCCGCTCGCCCGCGAGAAATTGGTCCCGAGATAGTGGCTGGTACCCGCCTGCAGCGCCTTGCCATCCTGCATCATCGCCTCGATCGACCAGGTCTCGACCGCGCCTGGGAAGCGTTCGTTCTCGGGCTTCTCTCCGGGGACGACGGCAAGCGCGAGGTCCTCGTCCGCAAAGGCGCGGTAGACTTCGAGCATGGTAAGCGTGTGCTCCTTCGCCTCGGCCTCGTCGGCATGGGCCGTATGGCCCTCCTGCCAGAGGAACTCGCTGGTGCGCAGGAACATGCGCGTGCGCATCTCCCAACGCACGACATTGGCCCACTGGTTGAGCTTCAGCGGCAGGTCGCGCCAGCTCTGCACCCAGCGCGCCATGGCATCGCCGATGATTGTTTCCGACGTCGGGCGAACGACCAGCGGCTCTTCGAGCTTGGCTTCGGGATCGGGGACCAGCCCGCCGTCCTTGCCCGCAATCAGCCGGTGATGCGTGACAACCGCCATTTCTTTGGCGAAGCCTTCGACATGCTCGGCCTCGCGTTCGAAATTCGAAAGCGGGATGAAGATCGGGAAATAGGCGTTCGAATGGCCGGTTGCCTTGATCCGGTCGTCGAGCAGGCGTTGCATGCGTTCCCAGATGCCATAGCCCCACGGGCGTATCACCATGCAGCCGCGCACGCCCGATTCCTCGGCCATTTCGGCGGCGCTGATGACTTCCTGGTACCAGGCTGCGAAATCGTCCTCGCGGCGGGCTGTCAGGGCATGGCGGATCTGGGCCACGGTCAAACTCTCATGTTACAGTTGAAATTTGCGCAGCCCCCTAGCCTACTTGCTCATCTCGTCCAGCTTCTTCTGCATCTCGGCCATCTGCTTTCGCATCTGGGCGAGCTCGTCGGACTGATCGGCCGTTTTGTCCGGCGCTGCGGATTTACGCGCTCCGGGGATGAACGCCTCGGCAGCGTTCTGCATCATCTTGAAGTTGGCTTCGGCCATCTTGGCGAGTGGATTGCTTTCGATCCCCTTTGCGAAAGCGGCCTGCAGCTGTTCGCGGTTCTTGCGCAGGTTCGCCATGCTCGCTTCGAGGTAGCTGGGCATCATCGCCTGCATCGAATTGCCATACATGCTGATCAGGTCGCGCAGGAAGCTGACCGGCAGCATCTGCGTGCCGTGGCTTTCCTCCTCGACAATGATCTGCGTCAGGATGGTGTGCGTGATATCGTCGCCCGTCTTGGCATCCAGAACGTGAAAATCGACATTCTCCCGCACCATCTTCGCCAGGTCGTCCAGCGTAATGTAGCTGCTGGTATCGGTGTTGTAGAGCCGCCGGTTTGCGTACTTCTTGATGATAATCGGTTCGCCCTCGGCGGTCCTCTTGGCCATGTGCGCCTGCTCCCTCTTGTGCGTTGCGAGAGGCTTAGCATGTGCACAAACCGCAGTGCAACATGACGTGAAGGTCAACCGAAGCGGTTGCCCAGTACGGTCAGCAATTCGTATTGCGAAACAGCGGTTTGCTGCGCAGCATCTGGCAAGTCGTAGGGCAGCTCGACCCAGTCGCCTTCGGACAGTTCGGACGCCTCCGACAGATCGAGTACGATCATGTCCATCGACACCTTGCCAAGGATCGGCAGGCGGCGTTCACCATGCGCGAAATGCGCACCAGCCCAGCTGCGCAGGATGCCGTCCGCATAGCCCAGCGACACGACGCCGACCCGCATTCGTCGCGGTGCGGTGAAAATGGCGTTGTAGCCAACCGTCTCGCCTGCCTCGATTGTGCGGGTCTGGATGAGCGCCGCCTGCGGATGGGCAACCTGCCGGATGGTCTCCGCCAACTCGGCACGCGGAATTCCGCCGTAGAGCGAGAGGCCGGGGCGCGTCAGGTCGAAGGCATAATCGGCGCCAAGCACGACACCGGCGCTGTTCGCAAGGCTCACTTGTTTGTGGTCCACCGACCCGAGGCTCGCACGAAACGCTTCGAGCTGCCGCGCATTCATCGCGCTGTCCTCGTCGGCACAGGCGAGGTGGCTCATCAGCACTTCGATCTCGAGCGACTGGATTGCTTGGTCGGACAGCTCTGCGGGAGCAATGCCGAGCCGGTTGATGCCCGTGTCGATCATCAGGTGACAGGCGCCGCCCCCGCCCTCGCCCCAGACCTGTGCCTGGCGCAGGCTGTCGATCACGGGGCGCACTCCGGTGGCGCGGGCATAGGCAACATCGGCGGCGCTCTGTGGCCCGTGCAAGACGGCCACCTGCTGCGCCGGCACATGGCGCAGGACCGCGGGAACCTCGCTCCAGTGCGCGACGAAGAAATCGCGACAGCCCGCATCGCGCAGCACCGGAAGGCACCGCTCGACGCCAAGCCCGTAGCAATCGGCCTTGACCGCCGCCCCCGCCCGCGCCTTGCCCGACAGCGTATCGAGCATGCGCCAGTTGTGCGCCAGCGCGTCGCGGTCGATGTGCAGCCGCAGGGTCGGCGGCGGAAGCTCGGTCATGCGTTGCTCACGGAAGGACTGGCGATGCCGGGGGCTTCTGCCCGCTGTCTTCGAAATCGCGCGGAGGGCCGTCGGGGAGGCCCCACCAGGCCACCACCAACCCGAAACCAACCACCACGATCGTGTACCACAGCCCGGCATAGGCATTGCCGGTCATCGCCACGATGTAGCCCGCGATCAACGGCAGGAAGCCCCCGAGATATCCCGCGCCGATATGGTAGGGGATCGACATAGAACTGTAGCGGATCTTGGCCGGGAACATCTCCGACAGCAGCGCTGCTACCGAACCATAGGTCAGGGCCGACAATACGCCGAGCACCAGCAAAAGCCCGATGATGCCGAGAACGCTCGCCAGCGGCGGTGACTGGCGCGCGAAATCGTAGCCATTTGCCTCGAGCCACGACTGGATGATCGCGCGACGCGTTTCGTCGGGCAGGTCTTCGTAGCTGTAGCTCTGGTCGCCGATCGAGACTTCAGGCGCGGGCGTATCATCTATGGCGTAGGGCACGCCCAGCGCGGTCAGATCTTGCAGCGCGCGGCCACACGAACTGGCCTGCACTTCGGCGAAGGGATCGTATTCACATTGCGCACCGCTGACAGTCACCGGCGCGGCCCGCGCGCTGGCTTCAAGCCCGGGATTGGCCAGCGCTCCGATGCCCCAGAATACCGGGAACAGCAGCACCAGCGAGGCGACCGCGCCGATGATGATCGGCTTCTTGCGTCCTACCCTGTCGGACCATTTTCCGACCACGATGTAAAAGCTCATCGAGATCGTCCCCGCGATCAGGAGGATCCATTCGACCAGGCTCTCGTCCATCCGCATCGGACCGCGCAGGAACGACAGGCCCGAGAAGAAGGCGGTGTACCAGATTGTGGTGAGGATGCCGGTAATCCCGAACAGCGCGACGAAGATGCGCTTGGGATTGCCCGGATAGGTCAGGCTTTCCTTGAACGGGTTGGCGCTGGTCTCGCCGGCTGCTTTCATCGCCTGGAACACCGGGCTTTCGGATAACTTGAGCCGCATCCATAGCGAGATGAACAGCAGGATGATCGACAGCAGGAAGGGGATCCGCCAGCCCCAGTCGAGGAAGTCCTGCTCGGGGATCAGCGCGCGGCAGGCGATCACCACCGCGATCGACAGGACGAAGCCGCCGACCACGCTGGCCTGGATGAAGCTGGTGTAGAAGCCGCGCTTCTCGGGTGGCGCATGCTCGGCAACGTAGATCGCTGCGCCGCCATACTCACCGCCCAGTGCGAGGCCCTGCAGGATGCGTAGGCAGATCACAATGATCGGGGCGGCCAGGCCGATGCTCGCCGCACTCGGTATGAGGCCGACGCCCGCGGTGGCGATCCCCATCAAAGTAACGGTTACGAGGAAAGTATATTTGCGGCCCAGCTTGTCCCCGAGGAAACCGAACAGGATCGCTCCCAGCGGACGAAACCCGAAGCCGACCGCGAACCCCGCCCAGACGAGCAGGATTTCGAGCGTTTCGTTGTCGCTCGGGAAAAAGGCTGCACCGATCAGGCCGGCAAGCGTGCCGTAAATGAAGAAATCATACCATTCGAAAACCGTCCCCGCGCTGCTCGCGGCTATGACGAGACGGATTTCCTTCTCGGTCGGTTCCCTCTGCAGTGTGGCGGCACCTTCT
>JBFOLW010000270.1:0-5201 GCA_040830305.1 Erythrobacter sp. | reverse complement strand
TACGCAGCCGTGGCCGCGCCGGAGAGCTACCAACCGGCCGAATTCCGCGGCGCACTCGCGACCGCCGCCTCCGCGATCGGGGCGCTTCGCTGATGCGGCGGCGCGCCTCTGCCTGCCTCGCCGGTGCGCTGGCGCTGGCGCTGGTATCGTGTGGCGGAGGCGGGTCGTCGGGTGGCGGTTCCGGCGGAGGCGGATCGACCAGCGGAGGAGGAACGCCGCCTCCGGCCACCGGTGGGCGGCTATTCGCCGATCCTGCGCAGCGCTCGCTTTCGGTCGGCGATGTGCAGCAGGTTATCGCGCAGGCCGTGGGCGAGTCGCAGCGGCGCGGCCTACCCGCGACCATTGCCGTGGTCGACCGTGCCGGCAATGTCCTCGGCGTGTTTGCCATGACCGGTTCTCCGGCCAATACCCGTATCAGTCGCCGAACAATCGATGGTCCTGCCGCGGCAGGCAGCGAAGTGGGTTTGCAGGGCGTCCAAGTCCCTACCGCCGCGGCGGCGATCGCCAAGGCCATTACCGGGGCCTACCTGTCCAGCAGCGGCAATGCATTCTCCACCCGGACGGCCAGCCAGATCGTGCAGCAGCATTTCCCGCCTGCCCCTTCGACCGCAGGCCTCGAGAGCGGCCCGCTGTTCGGAGTGCAGTTCAGCCAGTTGCCCTGTTCCGACCTGTCGTCACGGATGGGCGACGGGATGATCGGTCCGCAGCGCTCGCCGCTCGGGCTCGCGGCCGATCCCGGCGGCTTCCCGCTCTACAAGGACGGCGTGGTCGTTGGCGGGATCGGCGTCGCGGGCGACGGGGACTATGGCTTCGACCCCAATACGATCGATCGCGATCGCGACAATGAGGAATTCGCCGCGCTCGCAGGAACGCAGGGCTTCACTCCACCGCGCGAGATTGAGGCGGATCGCATTCCGGTCGACGGGACGAGTCTGCGCTATCGCGATGCCGAGGCGAGCGAACTGGGTCCGCTGCAAACCAGTTTCGGGGCGGTGAACGGACCGGCCGGCGCTCTTGCGGCGGTTTTCGGCTACACCACCGGTACGATCCGTGCCGGGGTGGCCTATGGCACCAATGCCTCGGGCATTCGACGGAGCACCGCGGGCGAGTTTGCCAACCGAGATGCCTATGTGCTGGTCGATGGGGCGGGCACGCCGCGCTTCCCGATCCGCGCGGGAACCGATGGCGCCAGCGTCAGCGCCCCGCTGAGCGCGGCCGAAGTGCGCGCTGTCCTCGAAGAGGCTTTCACCGTCCTGAGCCACGCGCGCGCGCAAATCCGTCGCCCGCTCGACAGCCGGATGCAGGCGACGATCAGCCTGGTCGATACGCATGGCGCGGTGCTCGGCATCGTGCGCTCGCCCGACGGGCCGATCTTCGGCACCGATGTGAGCCTGCAGAAGGCGCGCACCGCGGCGTTTTTCTCCGGTTCGGTTGCCGCCGCGCAGCTCCAGTCTGGTGGTTCCGCGATTGCGCGCTATGTTCAGCGCACGCGGAGTTTTCTCGGCGACAACAGCGCCTTGACCGGCCAGTTCGCCTTTGCCGACCGGTCGGGCGGCAATATTGCGCGGCCGTATTTCCCCGACGGCGAGGTGGGGGCAATTGCCGGTCCGCTCTCGGTCGAATGGCCGGGACAATTCAGCCCCTTCATGACCGGGCTGCAAACCGATCTCATCATCCCGAACCTGGTCCAGCACCTCGGTTTCGTCACATCGGGCGGCGCCAACCCCGACACACCACGCGGCTGCACGCAATTGCCCGATGCCCCGGGGGGCGGCAAACGCCTCGCCAACGGCATGCAGATATTTCCCGGCTCGGTCCCGATCTATCGCGGTGGGCAACTGGTCGGCGGGATCGGTGTTTCGGGCGACGGTATCGACCAGGACGACATGGTCAGCTTCCTCGGCCTGCACAATGCAAGCCAGCGCGTTGGCGGGATCGGAAACGCCCGGGTAGACATTCGTGCGGATCGCATCGTGGTCAGCGTGAACGGTCGCAACGTCCGGCTGCGCTACGTCAATTGCCCCTTCGCGCCGTTCCTCGACGATCCCGCGCAAAACGTGTGCGAGGGGCTGTGATGTTTGCGGGAGGTATTGTTCCGCTCGCGCTGATCGTGGCGGCGCAGCAGGAACTGCCGCCCGAACCCGAACAAAGTCTCGATCCGCCGGTGGTCAATCCCGAACCCGCCGAGCCGCCGGCGGTGGACAACGAGATTATCGAGGGTCGCCGCCGGCCTGACTACACCGAGCCGCTTCCCGACGAGGTCACCCAGACCAACGAAGGTGCAGTACGCGCGCCGCCGCCCGAGGCGTTTCCGGTCGACCAGGTGCCCGTGCCCGACCGCTGGCGGCTGATCGAGAGCCTTGGCGTTGTCAGGGAACGCTGGCGGGACCCCTACAACCAGAACACCTACAAGGGCGACCGGCCGATCAATCCGGCCAAGGTGCCCTGGTTGCCGATCACTGGCGACGACTGGTTCTTTATCGTCAATGCGGTGAGCGACTCGGTGTTCGAGCCACGCACCTTTCCCATACCGGTCGGCGTCCAGACGAACGAACGCCCAGATAGCCTCGACGTCTTCGGCAAGGATGCCAGCTACGTGCTGTCGCAGACATTCATCGTCGGGGCGGCGCTACTAAAGGGCAGCACCGCCTACAAGCCACCCGACGTCGAATACCGCGTCACGCTGGCGGCGAATCTCAACTATGTCGACGTTCCCGAGCGGCGCGTGCTGTTCGTCGAGCCGAGCAAGCCCTCGCACCGTTTCGACCATTTCGTCGGACTGCAGGAAGCCTTCCTGGACTACCATTTCCGCAATGTATCGGACCGCTACGATTTCGACAGCGTGCGCATCGGCATCCAGCCGTTCCAGGCCGATTTCCGCGGCTTCCTGTTCAACGACAACCAGTTGGGTGTGCGCTTCTTCGGCACGCGCGACAACAACCGCTTCCAGTACAATTTCGGCGGATTCTGGCGGCTGGAGAAGGACACCAACAGCGGGCTCAACGCGATCCTGCAGACCCCGCGCGACGATTTCGTGTTCTACGTCAACGCTTATCGGCAGGATTTCCTGATCCCCGCGCTGACCAGTCAGCTGACCTTCGTCTGGAATGCCAATCGCGAAGCCGACGATATCCAGATCGACGATAATGGCTTCCCCGTCCGTCCGGCGCTGCTCGGAAGCCTGCGCGGGCGCGACTATGACGTGTTCTATATCGGCTACAATGCCGATGGGCGGATCGGTCGGATCAACCTCACGGGCAGCGCCTATTATGCCTTCGGCGAGGACCGAAACTCGTTCTTCACCGACCGCCCGGCTGACATCAGTGCCTGGTTCGCCGCGCTCGAGGCAAGCTACGACCGCGACTGGATCCGCTTCCGCGTGTCGGGCGCCTATGCCAGCGGCGACAGCGACCCCTATGACGACACCGAAACCGGCTATGACGCGATCTTCGAAAATCCGGTCTTTGCCGGCGCGGATACGAGTTACTGGATCCGCCAGACGATCCCCTTCGCGGGCGGCGGGCGTGCGATCAGCGTCAACGGGCGCAACGGCATCCTCAATTCGCTGAGGAGTTCGAAGGAGCAAGGGCAGTCGAACTTCAACAACCCGGGCTTGATGCTGCTCGGCGTCGGAGCGGATTTCGACATCACGCCCGAATTCCGCATCTCAGCCAATGCCAACCATTTGTGGTTCGAGAATACGGCCGCGCTGCAGGCGCTGCGTAACGAGGGCTCGATCCCGAAGGAGATCGGCTGGGACCTTTCGGCCGCAGCCATCTGGCGCCCCAAGGCGACGCAGAACATCGTCTTCCGCTTGTCGGCCGCCGCGCTAATCTCGGGTGACGGTTTCGACGACCTGTTCACCTCCCTCGGCAATCCGGGCGCCTATTACTCGGTGCTCGCCAATGCGATCCTGACCTATTGATGCGCGGTGTGTCCCGCCTTCTCGCCGCGATCGCGCTGATGCTGCTGGCAGGGGCGATGGGCTTGCGCGCGGCGGAGAAGGAAAAACCGGTCAAGCGCGACTACAGCTTGGTTTCCGCAGCGCCTGCGCCGCGCATCCAGACCGAGGAGCAGATGGCGGCGAAATCGGCCGGTTGCTTCTCCTGCCATGTGCGCACCGATCAGCCGACCATGCACGAGACGCCCGCCGTCCGGCTTGGCTGCGTCGACTGCCATGGCGGCAATCCCAATGTGATGGGCAATGCCGAGCTGGCGCACGACGATCCGGCCTATATCGCCGCGCGCGATGCGGCGCATGTGCTGCCGACCTATCCGGAGAGCTGGCACTGGCCTTCCTCGGCCAATCCCAAGCGGTCGTACACGCTGCTGAACAAGGAAGCCCCGATCTTCGTTCGCTTCGTGAACCCCAGCGACTACCGCGTGGCGCGCGAGGCCTGCGGGGCCTGCCATATCGAGACGATCGAGGCGGCCGAACGCTCGATCATGGCGAGCGGAGCGATGCTGTGGGGCGGCGCTGCCTACAACAACGGCATCCTGCCCTTCAAACGCTACATGCTGGGAGAAGCCTACACCCGCGACGGCAAGCCGGCGAAGATCGAAAGCCCCGGCGTCCCGGCAGGGACCGTGACCAAAAACCAGGAAGCGCGTGGGGCGATGGCGGCGCTCTATCCTATGCCGACATGGCACGTGATCCCGCCGGGAGACGTGTTTCGCGTGTTCGAGCGCGGCGGGCGCAATATCGCCAGCCAGTTCCCCGAAGTCGGCATTCCCAATCCGACCGGCCTGATCCAGCGGCTGGAGGAACCGGGGCGGCCCGATCTCAAACAATCCAACCGCGGCCCGGGCACCGGGCTGCGCGTCGCGATCCCGGTGCTCAACATCCACAAGACGCGCCTCAACGATCCCTTTACCTGGTTCATGGGTACCAATGACCAGCCGGGCGACTATCGCCATTCAGGCTGCGCGAGTTGCCATGTGGTCTATGCCAACGACCGCGAGCCGCGCCATTCGCTAACCTATGCGAAATACGGCCGCGACGGGCAGAGCGCGAGCATCGATCCGACCATTGCCGCGCTATACGAAGGCGGGCACGACAATGGCCACGGTGCGGTGAAGACGCCGGGCCAATCGGACGACAAACCGATTAAGCAGAAGGGTCACCCGATCCGGCACAGCTTCACCCGCTCGATCCCGACCGCGCAATGCATGAACTGCCACATGCACCAGCCCAACATCTT
>JBFOLW010000269.1:0-8154 GCA_040830305.1 Erythrobacter sp. | reverse complement strand
GGTTTCATGGTCTGCGATCCTTCCAGCGTTTCTCGAAGTCCGATTGCCTGCCCTGACAACGCATGGGCAGGCGATTGTGCACCGGGACGCCTGGGTTGCGCGTTAGGGCGTTGCCGTTACCAATTGGTATGTTAGGTCCGCGTACCATGAGCGAAACGAGCAGAATGCCCGTGCTGGTGACCGGCGGGGCGGGGTATATCGGCAGCCATGCGGTCCTCGCCCTGCGTGACGCCGGGTGGCCGGTGGCGGTGATCGACAATCTTTCGACCGGCTTCGCCTTCGCCGTGCCCGACGATGTGCCACTCTATGAAGGCGACATAGCCGATGCCCTCCTGCTCGAACGGATTTTCGCCGAGCAGGGGATCAAGGCGATCATGCATTTCGCCGGGTCGATCGTGGTCCCTGAATCGGTCGAGAACCCGCTGAAATACTATGACAACAACACGGTGAAGAGCCGCGCGCTGATCGAGGCGGCAGTCGCCGGTGGAGTCGGCCATTTCCTCTTCAGCTCCACCGCCGCGACTTATGGCACGCCCGAGACGTCTCCGGTAAGCGAAGACACCCCCAAGCGGCCGATCAACCCCTATGGCTGGTCGAAGCTGATGACCGAACAGATGCTGGCCGATGCCAGCGCGGCGCACGGGTTCAATTTCTGCGCGCTCAGGTATTTCAACGTTGCGGGAGCCGATCCGCAGGCACGAACCGGCCAGTCGACTGCGGGCGCGACCCATTTGATCAAGGTCGCCTGCGAGGCGGCAACGGGCAAGCGTGACGGGGTGGCGGTGTTCGGTACCGATTACGACACGACCGACGGAACCGGCGTGCGCGACTATATTCACGTCAGCGATCTCGCCGACGCGCATTTGCTCGCGCTCGAGGCGCTGATCGAGCAGCCCGAGCGTTCGCTGACGATGAATTGCGGCTACGGTCGCGGCTTCTCGGTGCTCGAAGTGCTCGATGCGGTAGACCGGGTGACCAACCAGACGATTTCCCGCCGGATGGAGCCACGCCGCGCGGGCGATCCGGCAGAACTCGTCTCCGACCCCTCGCGTATCCGCGAGACGCTGCCGTGGCAGCCGAGGCATGCCGATCTCGGCGACATCATCACCCATGCGCTGCAATGGGAGCGCAAGCTGGACGGATTGCGCGGCGGATGACGCTGCGTCCGCTGGTCGCTCGAAAACGTCATTTCGTCGTTCTGCATTGCTGCACGACTCGGTGCTCGTCTAAGGGGCGCAGCTGCCTATGACCTTGCCCTCTTTCCCCGATGGAACGCTCGATGGCGACCGGCATCTCTATGCCGTGCGCGTCTATTACGAGGATACCGACCTCTCCGGCATCACCTATCATGCCAATTACCTGCGCTGGTTCGAACGCGCGCGGAGCGATCTGCTCCGCCGACTGGAGATCGACCAGCGCGCGGCGATCGAGACGGGTAGCGGCGCCTATGCCGTTTCCGAGATCAATCTCAAATATCTGCGCCCCGCGAAGCTCGACGACGACGTGTTGATCGAGACGCGCTGCACCGACATGCGCGCCGCTTCGTGCCGGATGCACCAGCTTGCGTTCAGGTTGGCGGGTGGAGAGCGCGAACTTCTGGCCGAAGCGCATCTGCGCGTTGGCTTTGTTTCACCCGATGGCAGGCCCACGCGCCAGCCGGAGGAATGGCGCGCGGCTTTCGCGCGATTTGTCGGGCAAGGGGACCAATGAGCTCGCTATCTTTTCTAGCTGCCGGGGCACCGACCCGGCTCGATCCGATCCAGCTGTTCCTCGACGCCGATATCGTCGTCCAGCTGGTCATGGCAGGCCTGTTGCTCGCCAGCGTCTGGGTATGGATGATCATCGTCAGCTTCAGCCTGCGCATGAAGAAGCTGCGCAGCAGGACGATCGATTACGAGAACGAGTTCTGGCAGGCCGACAATTTCGATCACTTCACGTCCGAACGTGGCAACAAGGACATCCCCGCCGCACGCGTGGCGCAGGCCGCGGTGGCCGAATATCGCCGTTCTACCAAGACAGCCGTCCGCGACCCGGAGGCGCTTCGCGGACGGATCGCGGTGGCGATGGACAGCCAGATCGCGCTCGAGGCCGACGATATTGCCGAGCGGCTGAACTTCCTCGCCACGGTCGGCTCGGTCGCACCTTTCGTGGGGCTGTTCGGCACCGTCTGGGGGATCATGAACAGCTTCTTCCAGATCGGCGCGCAGGAAAGTTCCTCGCTCGCAGTCGTCGCTCCCGGCATTTCGGAAGCGCTGTTCGCGACCGCGATCGGGCTGTTCGCGGCCATCCCTGCGGTGATCGCCTACAACCGCTTTGGACACCGCGTCGATCGTTATGAAGCGCGCCTGCAGCGCTTCGCCGACAAGCTCAATGCCACCTTCAGCCGCCAGCTGGAGGCGCGGTAATGGCGATGAGCCTCGCGTCTTCGAGCGGGACACGGCGCGGGCGTGGCAACCGGCGGCGACCGATGAGCGAAATCAACGTCACGCCGTTCGTCGACGTGATGCTGGTGCTGCTGATCATCTTCATGGTCACCGCCCCGCTGCTAACTGCAGGCGTACCGATCGACCTGCCCGACAGCCGCGCCGCGCAGCTGCCGAACGATCCGCAGCAGGTAACGATCAGCATCGACGAGGCGGGCTTCGTCTTTATCGACGATGTCGAAGTTCCGGTCGGTGGTCTTCCGCAGGCGCTCGAAAGCCTGCCGCGGACCGGCGGGGAAGGCCCCGACATTACCCTGCGTGCCGACCGTGCGCTCGATTACGGCCGCGTGATGGCAGTGATGGGCGAACTCAACCGCGCCGGGCTCAACCGCATTTCGCTGATCACCAACAGTGCCGCCCCCGCATCGCTCAACGCCGGTTCATCCGGCGAGGAATAGGTTCGGGCCATGGAAAGGATAGGCATCAGGGCAGAGGAGCGGACCGGGCTGATCGTCGCGGTCGTGCTGCATCTTGCGCTGTTAGGCCTGTTGATCGTGCAGGGGTTGTTCCCGGCTCCGGTGATCGATCCGCCGCAGCGGATGACCGTCAGCCTGGCCGAGGATGTCGGGCTCGCCGCGACCGCGCCCGATCCGGTTGCCGAAAGCCGCGCCTCGACCGCGCCGACCATGGATCTCAACCCCGCGCCTGCCCCCGAGCAGGAAGCCCCGGCTCCGCCCCAGATCGAGCGTCCCGCGCCGCGCGTCCAGTCACCAGTGCCCGCCCCCAATGCTGCGGCCGACACCCGCCCGCGCCGCCGCCCCGATCCGCCCCGCACGCAAAGCCAGCCGCAAAGCAGCCAGCGCAGCGGCGGCTCGCGTCTGGGCGATAACTTCCTCGACGGGGCCGGAGCCAGCACGCGGACGAATGAAACGCGAGTTCCAGCATCTCAAGTTGGCGCCAGTGCAAAGGCTTCGCTCGTGCAGTCTATTGCGAGAAAGATTAAGCCGCACTGGGCGCCACCCAGCGGACCGGAAGTCGAGAAGATCACTACATTCTTGCGTTTTCGTCTGAACCCCGATGGAAGCCTCGCAGGCAGGCCGGAAGTAATTCGGCAGACTGGAGTGAACGACACCAACCGGGCACAGGCAAGCCGACATGCGGAACAGGCAATTCGCGCCGTCCAACTGGCAGCGCCGTTCGACGATCTTCCAGACCAGTACTATGAGGTCTGGAAGCTTGTTTCACCGTTTAGTTTCGACTGGAGATTGGCCCAGTGAAGTACCTGATTCTAGCCACCGTGGCAGTCATCGCCGCCCCGCTCGCTGCCCAGGACCAAGATCTTGGTCAGCCGATCCCCGAAGGTGGTGAAGTTGAAACGATCGAAGAGGGCGAGGGCCTGTCAGGCTCAGTCAGCTTCGAGGGCAACCTCGACGACCTCGGCATCGCTATTCCGGGCTTTGCCACCGATCGCGACGTGGCGACGCCCGCCAGCTCTTCGGGTACCGCGGCGCTGGGCAAGGAGCTCGCCCGCGTCATCACCGCCGACCTGCGCAACAACGGGCTGTTCAAGCCGACCGGCCCCGATGCGCTGCCGCAGCCCTCGTTTGGCGAAATTACCGCGCCAAGCTGGGCCACCTGGTCGAACCGTGGCGCGGAAATGCTCGTCCACGGCTATGTTCGAGGGCGAAGCGACGATCGGCTGACGGTCGGCTGCTATCTCTATGACATGGCGCTGCAGCAGGAACTGGTGCGCGAGGGCTGGGTGGTCGAGCCGGCCGATTGGCGTCGTGCAGCACACAAATGCGCCGACCTCGTCTATTCGCGGCTGACGGGCGAGAGCCCGTTCTTCGACAGCCGGATTGCCTATATCGCCGAGACCGGGCCGAAGGATAACCGTTCGAAGCGGCTTGCGATCATGGACAGCGACGGCGCCAACCACCGCTTCATCACTACCGGGCGTTCGACCGCGCTTACGCCGCGCTATTCGCCCGATTACCGCAAGCTGTCCTATCTGAGCTACGTCGATGGCAATCCGCGCATCTATGTCTACGACATCGGCACCGGTCGTCAGACGTTGATCACCCAGAGCGCCAACCCGACCTTCGCCCCGCGCTGGAGCCCCGACGGGCGCTGGCTGCTTTATTCGATGGCGGTCAATGGCAACACCGACATCTATCGCGTCTCCGCCAATGGCGGCGAGCCGGTGCGGCTGACCGACACGCCGGGGATCGATATCGGCGGCTCCTACTCGCCCGATGGCAGCCGGATCGTGTTCGAAAGCGACCGGTCGGGTGCGCAGCAATGCTATGTCATGAATGCCGATGGCTCCAACCAGCGACGCATCAGCTTCGGCGGGAGCCGCTGCGCGACGCCCGAATGGAGCCCGCGCGGCGACCAGATCGCCTTCACCAACGCCAGCTCGTTCAACATCTCGGTGATGACGCCTACGGGCGGTAGCGTCCGCACGTTGACCAATGGCTGGCAGGACGAAGCGCCGACCTGGGCACCCAATGGCCGCATCATCCAGTTCTTCCGCACCGAGCGAAACAGCGGCAAGACCTCGCTCTGGCAGGTCGACCTGACCGGCGAGAATCTGCGCCAGCTGCCGACGCCGGTCGATGCATCGGACCCGGCCTGGGGACCGATTCTGCCGTAATTGCATTGGATTACACAGGGACGAACTTCGGGGGCAAAAACGATCACCCATGCTGTTTGAAAGGGGACAGCCTATGAATACCCGCGTTGCTACAGGCCTGATGCTTGCATCGACCATTGCGCTTGCTGCGTGCCAGAAGAAGGCTCCGGAGGAACTCCCGCCGCCGCCGGTCGAAACGGCGACGCCGGCACCGACCGCGCCGACCGGCCCGACCGTGGGCTCGCAACAGCATTTCATCGATGCGGTTGGCCAGTCGAACTCGGTGGTCTATTTCGACACCGATCGGTTCAACATTGATGCCGAAGACCAGATGAAGCTGCAGCGACAGGCGCAGTATTTCAGCCAGTATTCGCAGGTCAGCTTCACCATCGAGGGGCATGCCGACGAACGCGGCACGCGCGAATACAACCTCGCGCTGGGCGAGCGTCGCGCCAATGCGGCGAAGAACTATCTCGTGTCGATCGGCATCCCGGCAAACCGCATCCGCACCGTGAGTTATGGCAAGGAACGCCCGGTGGCTCTTGGCTCGAACGAAGCGGCCTGGGCGCAGAACCGGCGCGCCGCAACGGTCACCATCAACTGATCGAGGGAAGATCGCAGAAACGAGAAGGGCTCCCCAGCGGGAGCCCTTTTCACTTTCTCAGGCCCTGCAGCGCTCAGCGCGTTGCGGCGAGCTCCGCCAGCGGAGCGCTGGTCGCCATCTGGCTGCGCTGATCGACCGGATTCCCGCCAAAGCTAGTGGCGAGGGCAAATGCGGTCATCGCCAGGATTGCGGCGGTCGCGGAAAGGGTCAGTTGCTTACTCATGATCGGTATCCCGGATGCAGCTTTTAGGGTCGATATGTTAACGCTTCGTTGCATTGCAACATTTCAGAATGAAACTGGTTTCCGCGAACTTGCACCTTGCGTCGGGTTACCTAGATTGTGGGCCATGCATTATCGCCCGACCGATCTGTCTTCCGATGCCTAAGGCGCGCCGTTCGAACGACTGGGGTTTCCCGCGTTGGCGTGGCTACGGGTCGTCGCGCGAGACGACGACCGTGCGACTGTGCGATCGCCATGGCTGTGAGGAGCCAGGCGACTGCCCCGCGCCCAAGGCGCCGAACAGTCCCGAGCGCTGGATGTTCTGCCAGCAGCACGCGGCCGAATACAATCGCAAGTGGGACTATTTCGAAGGGCTCGACAAGGCTGAGAAGGAGCAGCGCGCCAAGGCCGAGCGGAGCGAGAATGCCGGCTATGCCGAAGCCCAGCATTACGGCTGGAGCGGCAGCGGAGACGGTTCGCGAAGCGCCGACGAAATGCGTGCACTCGAAGTGCTCGAGCTCGAGGCCGATGTCGAATTCCCCGCGATCAAGAAGGCGTGGCGCGAAAAGGCCAAGACCGTGCACCCCGACGTGAAGCCGGGCGACAAAGAAGCCGCCGCCGAGTTCCAGAAACTCCAGCTCGCTTATGAGGTGCTCAAATCCGCCGAGGAGCGGCGCGAATGGAAGGGCTGAGCGCGAAGCCTATCTCGGCTTGGTGTCGATCCCCGGATTGGGGTTGTCGTTCCACCACGGCGTATCGGTAAACGGACGGATGTCGACCTCGTGGCTCCAGCAATTGCGCGGTTGGTGCGCGAGGTGCCAGTAAGTTTCGGCTAGCGCCCCGGGGTCCACCACGCCTTCCTCCCCCTTGGCGGCTTTGTAGGCTTCGAAGCGGTCGCCCAGCAGTTTGCCGAGCGTGTCGGGCGCGTCGACCGAACCGTCGACCACCACATGCGCGACATGCACACCCTGCGGTGCGAATTCGGCGTTGAGCGTCTGGCACAGCATCCGCCGCGCGCCCATTGCGGCCGCATGGCTGTGTTGTCCCGCATTGCCGCGCACTGCGGCGGTGGCCGATGTGACGAGGATCGTCCCGCTGCCGCGTTCGACCATGTGCGGGGTGACCGCATGCGCGAGACGAAACAGGCCGAAACAGCCCAGCCGCCAGCCGAGTGCGAAGGTGCGATGCGGGGTGTCGGCCAGCGTCCGGTTGCCGATTTGCGCGCCGAGGTTGTATAGCACCGTATCGATCGGTCCGATATCGCGCTCGACGCGCTCGACCAGCTCCTCGATCGTCCCGTCGGCAGCGGCGTCAAGCAGCGTACCGCTCGCCTTTCCGCCTTGCTCTTCGATCGCGCCTACCAGCTTGGCGAGGCCCGCCTCGTCCGAGCGCCGCGCCAGCACCGCATGATAGCCGCCGCGCGCAAACCGTGCAGCCGCGTGGCCGCCGATCCCCGCGCCCGCCCCTATCACCAAGAATACCTTGTCCGCCATGCTCGCCTCCCTATAGGCGCGCGAGGATAGCCTCCGCGAGCCGCTTGCCAAGGTGGTGGCCCTGCTCGGGATAAAGATAGGGCTCGATCGCCTCCGCCTCCATTACCGCGAGTTCGCCCGTAGGCAGGCGTGCCATGTCGATGCGGCAATAGAGCAGGCCGTCGAAGGGGAGCGCGGCGACAACCGCCTCGGCCGTCGCCAGATCTTCCTGTTCAGGAGTGTAATCGAGCTCGGTGCCGCCATAGAGCGACTGGATGCGGTAATCGCCATCGCCTGCGCGCTTGAGTACGCCGTGGCTGAAGGCGCCGTCGATGAAGACGAAGGTGTACTCACCCTCTTCGACTATGCTCGGGAGAAACGGCTGGACCATGCACGGCCGGCCCATCGACCAGCCATTGTCGGGCAGCGTTGCTCGTGTGAAGCTGTGCTGGCCGAACCCGCCTGCACCGACCTGCCGTTTGACGACCACGCGATCGGTGCCGAACTGCTCCATTGCGGCCAACACGCCACCGCGGTCGATATCCTCGCGCCAAAGCGTGGGCACGGTGGTCGCCCCGCGCTGGGCGAGTTCTTCGAGATAGCGCTTGTCCGCATTCCAGCGCACCACATCGGGCGGATTGCAGACCTGAACGTCGCGCCCGGTCAGTGCTTCGAGCTTGGCGAGAAACTCCTCCGGGTGATCTTGATAGTCCCACGCAGTGCCGAGCAGCACCAACGCCGAGCCTTCGAACTTCGCGAGTGGGGCGCGCCAGTCGATTTCGACCAGCTCGAGCCCAGCC
>JBFOLW010000268.1:0-4308 GCA_040830305.1 Erythrobacter sp. | reverse complement strand
CGCGTCGGCCTCTTTCTGCAAGCGCTCGACCGACTGGTCCTCGCCCTCATAGCCCGGTGTCACCGGAACGCCCGCCTCGCGCATCAGCTTCTTGGCGGCGTCCTTGAGGCCCATCGCCTTGATCGAGGAGGGCTTCGGGCCGACCCAGATCAATCCCGCGTCGATAACTGCCTGCGCGAAGCCGGCGTTTTCAGAGAGGAAGCCGTAGCCGGGGTGGATCGCTTCCGCACCGGTCTGCTTGGCCGCCGCGATGATCTTGTCGCCCACGAGATAGCTCTCGGCAGCCGGCGAGGGGCCGATATGTACCGCTTCGTCGGCTGATCGCGCATGGAGCGCCTTGGCATCGGCATCCGAATAGACCGCCACAGTGGCGATCCCCATTTCGCGCGCGGTGCGGATGATGCGGCAGGCGATTTCGCCGCGATTGGCGATGAGAAGCTTCTGGATCATGCGGGCGGGTTAGTCTGCCGGGCACGAAAAGAAAACCATTCGTGTCGAGCGTGGTCGAGACACCTTGGCAGCTGGTATCTCGACTGCGCGCCTTCGCGCTCCGCTCGATACGAACGGAGCTTTGCGGCTACCACCCGGCGACAGGGCGGAAATCGTGGCGGCTCCAGATGATCGGCTCCTGCGGGCCGCTGGGGCGGTTCCAGACCGCTTCGAAGAAAGCGGCGACCATGTGGCCGAGTTTCTCCACCCCGTTCACGCGCGTGCGTGTGTCCCAGGCGAGCTGGCCGCGGGTAAGCACCTTGCGCCCGATAGCGCCATAGATACGCGCGGCGGCGAGCACGGCCCAGCGCTGGCGGAACCGCAGCCGCTTGGCGCCCAGCTTGGCGGCCGCCTCGTGCTTTTCCATCAGCGCGATGAGGCGCGGCATCAGGCTGGCGAGCCGGAAACGGTTCTCGGGTAGCGCGTGTTCGCCCTGTTCCCAGCCCATCTCGTCGAGCCAGGTCTTGGGCAGGTAGCAGCGCCCGGCTTCGGCATCCTCGACGATGTCGCGCGCGATATTGGCGATCTGGAAGGCGAGGCCGAGGTCGCAGGCCCGGTCGAGCGTTTCGCCGTCGTCCGGATGCACTCCCATGATCCGCGCCATCATGATCCCGACCGCGCCTGCCACGTGATAACAGTAGCGCAGCATGTCCTTTTCGGTTTTCGGGCTCCAGCGCGTGGCGTCGAGCGCGAACCCGGCGATGACGTCGTTCGCTTCCTGGAGGGTCAGGTCGCATTCGTCGGCGACCAGGCCGAACGCGTCGAAGGCCGCATCGGCGGTTGGCTGCTCCTCGAACGCGCGCTTGGTGAGGACGCGCAGCGCTTGCACCCGGTCCTCAGCATCCTTGGGTGTGCCCTGATCGCCCAGCGGGCCGCCCTTGTCCTGGTTGTCGGCAATATCGTCGCAGCGGCGACACCATGCGTAAAGCAGCCAGCTACGCTCGCGTGTCGGCTTGTCGAACAGTTTGGAGGCCGCGGCGAAGCTGTGCGAGCCCTGCTCGATCGAATCGAGCGATTTCTCCACCAGCATTGCCCGGTCCCGCCCGCCGCCGGCCCTCGGCGGGGTCGGCCGCATGTAGCGCGAGGGGACGAGAGGGCGCGGCTTGCTCAGAGGTCGTCGGCCTTCATCTTGAAGATGGGCGTGTGTGGCTCATAGGCAGCCATCCGCTCGAGCAGGCCATCAAGCGTGGTGTCGTGAACGAGGATACCCTGATGCACGGGCCGAACGAAGCCGACTTCGGCCATCTTGCGGTTGAAGGCGATCAGCTCGTCGTAGAAACCAAAGGCGTTGAGCAGGCCGACCGGGTTGTCGTGATAGCCCAGCTGTGCCCAGCTCATCGCTTCCCACAGCTCGTCCATCGTGCCCACCCCGCCGGGGATGGTAACGAAGCCGTCCGACAGGTCGGTGAAGCGCTGCTTGCGTTCGTGCATGCCGCCGACGGTGTAGAGCTCGGTGCAATCGTGATTGGCGACCTCGCTGTTGGCGAGCGCATCGGGGATCACGCCGATCACCTCGCCGCCGGCCTCCAGCGCGCCGCGCGCAGTCGCACCCATCAGGCCAAGCCGGCCACCTCCATAGACGACGCCGATGCCGCGCTCGGCAAGGCCCTTGCCGACATCATAGGCGAGTTGGATATAACGCGGGTCTTCGGGCGAAGCCGAGCCGCAATAGACAGCAAGTCGATTCATGGCGCCGCTCATACGGCCAGATCTTCCAGCATCAAGCCCGCAGTCGCCTTGGCGCTGCCGACCACGCCGGGGATGCCGGCGCCCGGATGCGTGCCCGCGCCGACGAGATAGAAATTGTCGAGCACGTCGTCGCGGTTGTGACCACGGAACCAGGCGCTTTGCGTCAGCACCGGCTCGAGGCTGAACGCGCTGCCCATATGCGCGTTGAGGTCCATCGCGAAATCGCGCGGGGCATAATGGAACTTGGTCACGATCCGCGAATGGATGTCCGGAATCAGGCGGCGTTCGAGCTCGTCGAGAATACGCTTCTCGAGCAGCGGGCCCATTTCCTCCCAGTCGACCGCCAGCTTGCCCATGTGCGCGACCGGGACGAGCGCGTAGAAGGTGCTCATGCCCTCGGGCGCCATGCTGGCATCGCTGACCGTCGGGTGGTGCAGGTAGATCGAGAAGTCCTGCGGCAGCACGCCGTGGTCATAGATGTCCTCGAGCAGGCCTTTGTAGCGCGGCCCGAACAGGATCATGTGGTGCGGGATTCCCGGCCAGGTCCCCTCAATCCCGAAATGGACCACGAACAGGCTCGGACTGAAGCTCTTGCGCGACAGGCTGCGGGCGTAGTCACCACCGCGCTTCGAACCTGCAAGCAGGTCCTTGTAACTGTGCATGATGTCGGCATTGCTGGCGATGGCATCGAACCGCTCGCGCCAGCCCGAATGCGTTTGCACCTCGGTCACATGCTTGCCCAGGGTATGGATGCGCACCGCGGGATCGTGCAGTCGTACGGTTCCGCCGATGCGTTCGAAATGCTTCACCATGCCCGCGATCAGCCGGTTTGTGCCGCCCTTGGCCCACCACACGCCGCCGTCCTTCTCGAGCTTGTGGATCAGCGCGTAGATGCTGCTGGTCTTCATCGGGTTGCCGCCGACCAGCAGCGTGTGGAAGCTCAGCGCCTCGCGCAGCTTCTCGTTCTCGACGTAGCTCGAGACCATCGAATAAACGCTTCGCCAGGCCTGCTGCTTGGCCAGCGCGGGTGCGGCCTTTATCATCGACTTGAAGTCGAGGAACGGCACATGGCCGAGCTTGACGTAACCTTCCTCGTAGACGGCTTCCGAATATTCGAGGAAGCGCTGATAGCCTGCGACGTCGGCCGGGTTGAGCTGCGCGATCTCGCGGAACAGTTGCTCCTCGTCGTTCGAGTAATCGAACTGCGTGCCGTCGGGCCAGTGCAGGCGATAGAAGGGCATCACCGGCATCAGCTCGACATCTTCGGCGATGTCGTGACCCGAGAGCGCCCACAATTCCTTCAGGCAGTCGGGATCGGTGATTACGGTGGGGCCGGCATCGAAGGTGAAGCCGTCCTTCTCCCAGAAGTAGGCGCGCCCGCCGGGCTTATCGCGGGCTTCGACCACGGTGGTCTGGATGCCTGCCGATTGCAGCCGGATCGCAAGCGCCAGCCCCCCGAAACCGGAACCGATGACGCAGGCGGTCTTGCCGGTGGGTATCGGCCCGACAGTCTCGCTGGCTTGGCTGGGAGTGACGGGAGTGGTCATTTCGGCATTCATGACGTTCTTTCATGGACGAGCGGGCTGCCCTTGCCAAGCAGCGCGCCGATTGCAGCAATCACAGGTACGGGCGGCTTGCCCGAGAGGATGCGCAACTTGTCGGCTCGGGTGGAACACCCTGCATAAAAGCGCTCGATCAGCGGTTCGCGCAGGCGGTAGAAGCGCTCGAACACCCGATATCGTTCCAGCGGTTTGGCGGCATCGAACAGCATTCGCCCCAGCAACCGGTAGAACGACGTCGCGCGCCAGTGAGCGTGCGCGCGCGCGTCGAAGGAGGTGGCGGGCTGGGCCGCTGGGAGCGACGCCTGCCGCGCCAAAGCCAGCGCATCGGCCACCGCGAAAGGCAGCGTATAGCTGTCCAGGGGATGGGTGAAGCCGCCGCGGGCGCCCATCCGAACAATACCCGGCCCCCCGAGACCCGCACGATAGGCCCCGAAATCCCCGCCGGTTATCACTGGCAGCACTCCGGTCTCCCCGCCGAGCACCTCGCCGTTCCACCCCATTGCATCGCAGTAACGCTCGATCCTGCGCGACAGGGCCTCGCGGTCGAGCACGGGGCTTTCGTTGTAAT
>JBFOLW010000267.1:0-4352 GCA_040830305.1 Erythrobacter sp. | reverse complement strand
TCCCGTTCGTCATCCCTGCGAAGGCGTGAAGCCAGGCAGGGCTGGCCGCCGTGCGATATCGACAGCTTATCCGGGCCGCTGCCTGCGCGGGGGTGACGGGGTGTTTTTGCTTGGTCTAGGAGATTGCCATGCGCCCCGGGATCCTCAATCCGCTGTTTGCCGAGACCGAGACGCTCGACGGTGTGGGGCCGAAGATGAGAAAGCCACTCGAGAGGCTCGGTCTAACGCGGGTTCGCGATCTCGATTATCACCTGCCCGAACGGTTCGTCACGCGGCGCGCGGTCGAGAATGTCGACGAGGCGGGCGAAGGCGAGCAAATCGTGGTGAAGCTGACGGTGACCGAGCATCGCAGCGGTCGTTCCCCACGCGCGCCCTATCGTGTGCTGGCGCAGGATGGCATCGGCAACGTGCTGGCGCTGACCTATTTCGGCCGCGCCTCCTATACGGCGAAGAAACAGCTGCCGGTCGGCGAGGTACGCTGGGTGGCAGGAAAGCTCGAACGCTTCGGTGACATGCTGCAGATCGTGCATCCCGACCACGTGGTCGAAGAGGGCGGCGAGACGCTGCAGCGGCTCCGCGAGCCGGTCTATCGTCTTTCCGAAGGGCTGACGCAGCCCCGGATTGCGGGTCTGGTCGAACAGGCCTTGGCGCGGACACCCGAACTCCCCGAATGGATCGATACCTTGCAGCTCGACAGGGAAGGCTGGCCAGCATGGCGCGATGCGCTGGTGCTGGCGCACAGGGGCGAGAACGCCGCGGCGCGCGACCGGCTGGCTTATGACGAACTGCTCGCCAACAGCCTCGCGCTGATGCTGGTGCGGGCCGACAATCGCAAGCGCAAGGGCCAGCCGCTTCAGGGCGATGGCAGCTACCGCGGCAAGCTCGACCTGCCGTTTCCGCTGACCGGTGCGCAGCAACGTTCGATCGCGGAGATCGAGGGTGACATGGCGCAGGAGGCGCCGATGCTGCGGCTGCTGCAGGGCGATGTCGGCGCCGGCAAGACGGTGGTCGCGCTCGAAGCCATGCTGATAGCCGTCGAGGCAGGCGCGCAGGCCGCGCTGTTGGCGCCGACCGAAATCCTCGCCCGCCAGCATTACGACAGCCTGCGCCGCATGGCCGAGCCGACCGGCGCCCGCGTCGCTTTGCTCACCGGGCGCGACAAGGGCAAGGCGCGCGAGGCAACGCTGATGGGCCTGCTCGACGGCAGCATCGATATCGTCATCGGCACGCATGCGATCTTCCAGGACGCGGTCGCCTACAGGAACCTCGCCATGGTTGTGAT
Organism: Erythrobacter sp.; assembly: GCA_040830305.1. Classification (GTDB taxonomy): domain Bacteria; phylum Pseudomonadota; class Alphaproteobacteria; order Sphingomonadales; family Sphingomonadaceae; genus Qipengyuania. The sequence continues at coordinate 3,070 of JBFOLW010000267.1, read as the reverse complement.
CGACGAACAGCATCGTTTCGGGGTCGGCCAGCGGCTGATGCTGGCGAGTAAGGGCAAGCGCGCGCCGCATGTCCTCGCGATGACCGCGACGCCGATCCCGCGCACGCTGACGCTGGCGCAATATGGCGAGCTCGACGTGAGCAAGCTTGATGAATTGCCGCCCGGGCGGCAGGCAATCGACACGGTTGTCATGGGGCAGGCCAAGATCGGTGCGCTTGTGGAACGGCTGGCCGCGCAGATCACCGAAGGGCGGCAAGCCTATTGGGTCTGCCCGATGGTGCGCGAGATGGATGGTCCGGACGAAATCGCTGCCGCGGAAGCGCGCTATGCGGCGCTGAAGGAACGGTTCGGCGAGGATGTCGTGATGGTCCACGGCCAGCTTGCTCCCGAGGTCAAGGACGCGGCGATGGAGCGCTTCGCGCGTGGCGAGGCGAAACTGCTGGTGGCGACGACGGTGATCGAGGTGGGCGTCGACGTGCCCAATGCGACGCTGATGGTGATCGAGCAGGCTGAGCGTTTCGGTCTGGCGCAATTGCACCAGTTGCGCGGCCGCGTGGGGCGTGGGAACGAGAAGTCGTTCTGTGTCCTGCTTCACGGCGAGACGCTCTCGGAAACCGCGCAAAAACGGCTGGCGCTGATGCGCGAAAGCCAGGATGGCTTTTACCTCGCCGAAGAAGACCTGCGGCTGCGCGGCGGCGGCGAACTGCTGGGTACGCGGCAATCGGGCGACACTCCGTTCAGCGTCGCCAGCCTCGAACAGATCACCGAATTGCTGCCCAAGGCCTATGACGATGCCCGCCTGCTGATGGAGCGCGACGGTGGGCTGGAAGGCAAGCGCGGCGAGGCGGCGCGCGTGCTGCTCTATCTGTTCGAGCGCGATTTCGGAGTAAAGACACTGCGCGGGGGCTAGAAGCCCAGCGCATCGAGATCCCTTTCCGCCGCTGCGCGATAGCTGTCGCCGAACAGGCGGACGTGGACCAGCCACATCCACAGCCGGTAGATCGGCAGCCGGCCCTGCCACCCCGGCTCGAGAGAGAGCCGCTCGAAAAACGCATCTGGCGGACTGTCGAAGACGGTCAGCGATGCCACGTCGACCTCTCGGTTGCCGTAATAAGCGCAGGGATCGATCAGCCAGGCCTTTTCACCATTCCAGACGACATTGCCGCCCCACAGATCTCCATGAAGCACGCTCACTGGCGGTTTGTCGGGGATCAGGTCCCCAAGCCGCGATGCAAGCGCTTCGACCCTGCGGGCGAGCGGGGTGTCCAGCGCCGCAACATGGCAGAGCAACCGGTTGTCGCGCCAGAATTCCACCCAGCTTTCGTGGTGCGAGTTTTGCACGACTACATGATGGAAACCGTAGTCTTCATGCCAACCGAAACACTCGCTTTGTGGGGCGGTCCGCAAAGGCGCGAGGGCATGGGCAAGGGAGCCCCAGGCCGCGTCATCGAGCCGCATGGACGGCCCCACATCCTCCATGACCAGCCAGTCGTGCGCCGATCCCAGCACCTCCGGGACGGGCGCGCCGTGCTCTGCCATCGCCCGAAGCATCGTCGCTTCCCTGTCGGTCGAGGGACCCTGCTTGGCGACGACCGATCGACCGTCGGCAAGCTTGACTGTGGACGCTCCAGAAATGTCGCCGCCCGCAAGGGGCTGGATTGCCGCGACTTGCGTCCCGCAGAAATGTTCTACCGCGTCCTCAAGCCGTTTCATCGAGCAGCACCGCGAGCAGGGCGCGGGCACCGGCGTCGACTTCGTGCCAGGTCGCGGCGAAGCCTTCGGGCCCGCCATACCAGGGATCAGCCACTTCGCGCCCCTCCTGCCCGGCAACGAGGTCGAGCAGCATCGCGACCCGGGCCTTGCCGTCGCCTGGATCGATTCGCGCGATATTGGCCATGTTCGAGCGATCCATCCCGAGAATGAAATCGCATTCGTGGAAGTCGCGCACGCTCAATTGCCGCCCGCGGTAGGCTGTAATGTCGATCCCGCGGCGGTGCGCCTCTTCGATGCTGCGCGGATCGGGCGGTTCGCCGACATGGTAATCGGCAGTGCCGGCGCTATCGACCTCGACATCGAGATCCGCCTGGGCTGCAGCCTTGCGAAAGGCGGCTTCGGCGAGCGGAGAGCGGCAGATATTGCCGAGACAAACGAACAGGATGCGGTGTTTGGCCATGCCCTGCGCCTAGGCCGGGCCTAGTGCAAAGCGCAAGGGTCAGGCGGCGAGACGGACCTGGTTGCGACCGCCGGTCTTGGCGTCATAGAGCGCAGCATCCGCGCGCGCCATCAGGTGATCGATATCGTCTCCGCGCTGGAATTCTGCGATACCGATGCTGGCGGTGAAGGGAATGATCGCGTCGCCATGGGTGACCGGGGAACCCGCAATCGCCGCTCGCAAGCGCTCGCAGACCGACCGCGCGGTTTCCAGATCGGCCTTTGGCAGGACGACGCCGAATTCCTCGCCGCCGATCCGACCGACCAGATCACGCTTGCGCAATGCCGCTGTGGCGCGCGAGCCCACCTCGCTGATCACCTCGTCTCCAGCGGGATGGCCATAGCGGTCGTTGATCCGCTTGAAGTGATCGATGTCGAATATGGCCAGCGCGAGTTGACGGTCGGTGTCCTTCTCCGCGCGCGCGATCGAGCGTTCGAGAGCGTCCATGAAAGCCCGGCGATTAGGAAGGGCGGTGAGCGCATCGGTCGATGCAAACCGTTTCAGCTCCGTCCGCGCCGCACGCTCGGCGTCGAGTGCGCGGCGCACGTACATGGTCGCAAGGATCGATAGCCCGAGCAGCATCACCCCGATGACGGCCAGCAGATATTGGTAATTTTCGTTGGCAATCGCGCGTCTCTCGGCGATTGCCGTCCGTACGGTGAGCGCGGCCCGTTCATCGGCCGCGATCTCGTCGAGAGTGTGCAATATGGCCTCGATCGCGTCGCGATCGCTGCCGCTGCGCATCATCGTCAGCGCATCGTCGAGGCGTCCATCGTTCATGCTCTCGATCATCGCCGATATCGTAAGCTTCAGATGCGCCAGATCGGTTTCAAGCGCTCGTATGCGAGGCAGCTGGTC
>JBFOLW010000266.1:0-4199 GCA_040830305.1 Erythrobacter sp. | reverse complement strand
TTCGATCACATGATCGTACGCGCGCGGATCGACGGCACCGATTACTGGCTCGATGGGACCAGTGCGGGAACACGTCTCGCAACGATCGCAGAAGTACCGGATTTCACCTGGGCTCTACCGCTGCGAAGCGAAGGCGCGGGACTGATACCCGTCGAACAACGATGGCCCACGGCGTCGGACCGCGTCCTGACAGTCAAATACGACATGTCGGCCGGGGTCGACTTTCCGGTGCTCTACGAGGCCCAGGTCGAATTGCGCGGGATCATGGGCGCGCGTCTGCGGGCAGAGGCTGCCCGCGAAGACCGCATGACGGTAGTCGGAGTGGCGACCAATTATCTCGAGGATCTCATCGGCGGACTCGTCCACGATGCCAGCATCACCTATGACGACGAGACTGGGATTGCGCTGCTTGAAGCAAAAGGGATGACCTTCGACCAGTTCGCATTCGATCGCGGCGTGGCCAGCCATTCGGTCCCGGGATCGACGGTAAACTGGAGCTTCAAGCCCGATCGCGCGCGCTCGGCATGGCGCGAGATACCCTATCGCACTGGAGGCCCGCTGACGATGAGCGAGCATTGGTCCTACCGTCTGCCCCAAGCTGCGGGCAACATCCAGATGACCGGGATCGGCGAACTCGACGAGACTGCCGCCGGGGTTCGTTTCAAACGTACGACAAAGCTGGACGCTGGGACCTTCGAGATCGTCGATTCCACGTCCTACATTCCGGTCGAGATCCTGCCCGCCGAATTGGGCGACGCTCGCCGTGCGATTCGCCGGATCGCCAGCGGCGACCCGGTGCTTCGGATTGAGCAGCCGCAACGGTTGTGGGAACTCGACGACAAGACCCTGGCCCGTCGGATCCGGCCGCACATCGATGCCGCGTCCTCGCTGATCGATCTGCAGGATGACCTTGCTGCCTTCTACAACTTTCGGGCAACCCTGCGGAATCTGGCGCGCGACTATAGGGGGGCAATCGCCGATTATGATCGCGCGATAGAACTGGAGGCTGCCCCGCAAATGTATCTGTTGCGCGGAGAGGCATACAACGCGCTGGGTGAGTATGAGGAGGCGCTGGCCGACGCGCAGACCGCTTTCGACCTGCAAGGCGATCTGTCCTATGCCTCCAACCTCGCCATCCAGCTTTCGCGCGCAGGCCTTGCGGAAGAAGCGCTAGACCTGATCGACCGGCTGGGCCTCTCGGGTGACGAGGGCGTCGATGCCGAGATCGTCTGGTCGGAACTGTCGGGCCATGCCGACCGCGCTGCGGAAGCATGGGACCGCCTCCAGGTTGCTCTCGACCAACGCCCCAACGAAGCGGCGCTGCTCAATTCGCAATGCTGGACCGCGGGCATCTGGAACTACGAGGTGGAGCTGGCGGAGGACGTTTGCGACCGCGCCGTTGCGGTATCGGGCAATTCGCCCGGCGTGCTCGATAGCCGGGCGCTTGCCTATTACCGGCTGGGTCGCAAGGAGAGCGCGATGGCGGATCTGGACGCAGCACTTGCGCAGGAACCGGGCCAGGCGGCGAGCCTGTTCCTGCGCGGGCTGATCCGGCTTGAAACGGGTGACAGGGGCGGACGCGAAGACCTGGTCAAGGCGCGCCGGATCAGTCCCGACATCGACCGCAGGTACAAGAACTACGGCCTCGTGCCCCGCTGAACAGGCCTAGATATGGCCCTTCGCGCGCAGCGACACATGGCCTTCACGCCCGATGATGACGTGATCGTGCACTGTAACCCCGAGCAGTCGACCGGCTTCGGCGATTCGTGCGGTGATCGCGATGTCGGCGCGGCTGGGTTCTGGGTTGCCGCTCGGATGGTTGTGGACAAGGATCAGCGCCGTTGCCCCGACATCGAATGCCTTGCGGATCACTTCGCGCGGGTGGATCGCGGCCTCGTCGATCGATCCTTCCCCCAGCAGGTGGTCGAGGATGAGGCGGTTCTGCGCATCGAGAAAGAGGACCCGGACACGCTCGTGCTTGAGATGGGCCATGTCGATCGCGAGATAATCGAGCAGCGCCTGCCAGCTGCCCAGAATGGGTCTGTCCTGAACGGCGCCACGGGCCATTCGCTTGGCTGCCAGGTTGACCGCATAGAGCGCCGCCGAACTGGCTTCTCCCATGCCCTTCACCTGCGCGAGTGCCTGCGGGGCCGCGGCCAGGACCGACGAGAGCGAACCGAAATGCGCGATCAAGGACTTCGCAAGCGGCTTGGTATCGCCCTGGCGGATCGCCGCGAACAACAAAAATTCGAGGAGTTCGTAGTCGGCCAGCGCCTCGTCACCGCCGGCCAGCAAGCGCTTGCGCAGGCGGGCACGGTGTCCGGCACCTGCGTGCCCCGTCGATAATTTTCGTTCGCCCGGCAACCATTCCCCCATGCGCCGCGTTTCAGGCACTTGCATTGCCTTTGGAGGGCATCGGGCGCAAGTGTGGGATCAATGGACCGGGACGCAGACGACCTGAACAGTACGGCCGAGACCGATCGCGTTCCCGATGCGTGGTGGCGCCAGAAGCGATGGGTTGTGCCAGGCGCCCTGATTGCCTTGTTGCTGGTGGTCGGGCTCAGCGCCTGGATCACGCGCGAAGACATCGTCGATGACATCATACGCGACCGGCTCGAGGCGAACGGAATTCCCGCAAGCTATACGATCGAGCGAGTGGGCGGGCGCACGCAGATCCTGACCAACGTCGTGCTGGGCGATCCCGCTGCCCCCGATTTCACCGCCGAGCGCGTCATTGTCGAATTGCGCCATCGATTCGGCGTGCCCGAGATCGGCGGAGTGACTCTGGCCGCGCCGCGGCTCTACGGCGAATATGCCGATGGAGACCTGAGTTTCGGCAGCCTCGACGGCCTGATTTTCGGGCCGAGCGAGGAACCGTCGGGACTGCCGAACATGAACCTCGCGGTCCGCGACGGGCGCGCGCTCTTGGAGACGGATTATGGCCCGGTCGGTCTCAAACTGGTCGGCTCGGGCCTGCTCAGTCATGGCTGGGAAGGGCGCTTGGCCGCGGTCGCTCCAACACTCTCCCTGCCCGAATGCAGCGCGGGGAGGACCAGCCTCTATGGCCGAGTGACGACGACTTCCGGCGAGCCCCAGTTTTCGGGCCCGGTCCGGTTGGCCGATCTGACCTGTGAGAACCAGCGGCTTTCGCTGACCGATTACGCGATGGATATCACCGTCGCGGCCGACGCAAGGCTCGACAATCCGTCGATCGAGGGGCGAATCGAAGGCGGCGACACGCGCTATGCCGAAAACTCGGCTTCAGCCGTATTGGGAACCATCCGCGCGCAGATGCGCGACCGTCTGGCCACGGCGCGGTTCTCGTTCGCCGCGCGCGGCGTCGAAACCCCACAGGCGCTGGCGGCGGTCATGACCATGGAAGGACAATTGCGCGCCAATGACGGCTTCGCGCGCGTCCAGCTCGACGGCAATCTCGAAGGGAACGGGCTACGGCTCGGCCGGGATTTCGTTGCCGGTGTCGAGCAGCTTGCGCGCACCGGCGAGGGTACATTCGTCGCTCCGCTGACGCGCAAGCTGGCTGGTGCGCTGCAGGCCGAGACGCGCGGCAGCGCGCTCGATGCGGACGTCCGGCTGCGCCTCGAACCGAACGGGTTTTCGCTGATCGCACCACGGGCCGAGCTGCGCGGGGGCAGCGGCGCGCGGCTCATATCATTGTCGCGCGTCGAGATTGCCGCGCGGGGTGACGAGATGCCGCGCATCGCTGGCAACATTGCGACCGGAGGGGCCGGCATGCCCCGCATCTCGGGGCGTATGGAGCGCAGCGAATCGGGTGGTGCGGTCTTCCGCCTGGCAATGGAACGCTACGAAGCCGGATCGTCGGCCCTGACGGTGCCGCAAATCGTGATCGCCCAGGGTCCGTCGGGAACGCTTGGCTTCTCGGGGCGGGTCCTCGCCAGTGGGCCATTGCCCGGAGGCTCCGCCGTAAACCTGTTGCTCCCGGTTGAGGGCCGCTATGGCGACGGGCGGCTGGCACTTTGGCGCGAGTGTACGAGCCTGCGCTTCGACCGGCTGCAATTCGCCGATCTGGCGCTCGAGAAACGCGGACTCACATTGTGCCCGGCGGCCGGTCGTCCAATCCTAACCAATGGTCCCGCAGGCATGCGGATCGCTGCCGGTGCCCCCTCGCTCGATCTCGAGGGCCATCTCGGCGAAACGCCGATCAGGCTCGCTTCGGGGCC
>JBFOLW010000265.1:0-6560 GCA_040830305.1 Erythrobacter sp. | reverse complement strand
GTGGCGCAGGCGATTGCAGAGGTTTCACCCGACCAACTTGAAGTGCGTTCGTTGCAAGACTATTATAGCTGACGAAGAACACGAAGCCCGCCTCCCCGACATCCGAACCGATTGGCTTCCGCACTCCTGCGGACCAGGTTCGAATTGTCCCGGGAGCGGGCTGGAACAGGAAGGACAAGGGGTCCTATGGAAAAAGTGCCGATGCTGGCCGAGGGCTACGAAAAGCTCACGGCAGACCTGAAAGCCCTGCGTGCCGAGCGCCCGAAGATCGTCGATGCGATCGAGGAAGCGCGCGCGCATGGCGATCTCTCGGAGAATGCCGAATATCACGCGGCCAAGGAACGCCAGGGCCAGGTCGAGGCGATGATCGGCGAGCTGGAAGACAAGATCAGCCGCGCGCAGATCATCGATCCGACCACGCTGTCGGGCGACAAGGTGATCTTCGGCGCGACGGTCACGCTGCTCGACGAGGACGACAAGCCGGTGAGATACCAGATCGTCGGCCAGACCGAAGCCGACGCTGGCAAGGGCCGGATCAGCTACAACTCGCCCATCGGGCGTGCGCTGATCGGCAAGCAGATCGAGGAAGAGGTCGAAGTGACCGTGCCCTCGGGCGACAAGTTCTACCTGATCGACAAGATCGAGTTCATCTGATCCGGCAGCCGACCCCTGCGCAATCAGGGCGGGCGGCCTAGAGCAGCTTTTCCATCGCCCAATTGTGGATCGGTACGTCCCGGTCCTCGTGCGTGATGGCGATCTCGCGCCGGTGGGTCGCGGTGTAGCCGGCGCGTTCGAATGCGGGTCGGGCGAGTTCGCTCGCTTCGGTATAGAGTCGTGCGATCCCGTGGTCGCGTGCATGCATCTCTACGGTAGCGAGCAATTGTCCGGTAAGGCCGCGACGCGTGTGATCGGGATGCGCGTAGAGGTGGTCGATGTGGCCGTCGGGCTCGACCAGCACATAGGCGACCGCACGGTCATGCTGGTCGGCAGCCACAAAGATCACGTCGCCCAGCCGGATGCGCTCGCGATAGCGATCGGCGCCCGGGTGACGCGCATGCCAGGCCGCGACCTGGACTTCGGAATAGGCATGGGGGCCGATCGCGCGGATCGCTTCGGACAGGACCCGCGCGAGCATTTCGGCATCGTCGTCGCGATATGGCCTGATCGAATAGGCCATCCGCGGATCAGGCGCCCGGGTCGAGCAGCTTGTGCAGGTGGACGATCACATATTTCATCTCGGCGTCGTCGACGGTGCGCTGGGCGTTCGAGCGCCAGGCGTCGACGGCCAGATCGTAGCTGCTGAATACGCCGGCGACGTGAATGCTTTCGGGGTCGGCGAAGGTGACGGCGCGGGGATCGGTCACGCGGCCACCCATGACCAGGTAGAGCGCCTGCTTGCTCTCGGTTTCTTCCATCGGAATGTCTTTCTCTTGGGAAGGGGAGGAATCCGCTGCGCACATAGCGAAAGCGGCGCAACAGGCAAGCCTGTCGCGCCGCTACGGCATGCTATCGTGCAACCATGCTTAGTGCGTGATGCGCGTGCGCAACGCCCGGTAGGCGCGGCTGCCCTTGCGCCCGGCCTTGCGGCCCGAACTGCGCAAGGCATCACCCGCGACATCGAGCTTGTAACCTGCATCGCGGCGCAGCCCCCGCGCGGCAGTCGATGCGCTGTCGCCCAGATCCTCGATCCGGTCGCCGGCATATTGCGCGCCGTCCAAGACGGTGTCGACCATCCGCGCGCCGTAAGCGAGCGCTGCGTCTGCTGCGAGTCCCGCCAGAACTCCGCCGCGACGGCCGAGCCGGCGGCCCGGCCGGGTCATCGCGCCGATTGCCAGGCCGACGACCAGGACGCCGCCGACCACTGCCAGCGGGTGCTTCCTGGTGAACTCGAGGGCGCTGTCTGCAGCGTCCTTCGCCTGGTCGGCGAGGCTGCGTTCTTCGTTGCGCTGCTCACCCGCTTCGATGCGTGCGCGCAATTGCTCGCGCTTCTGCTCATCGCTCAGCTTGCTGTCCGCGCTGATCGGGGTGACGTTGTTTTCGGCAGTATCGGCCATTGATCTCCTCCGGAATTCGTGTTCGCAGGACCAACGATTTCGCCGGTCCTAACGTTCCGCGTCATCATCGATTTTGGGGTCGTCCTCGGGCTCGGCCGCCAGGCCGAACACTTCGAGGATCGGGTTGCGCGCAAACCACACGACGATCGCGGCAACCAAGGCCGCAAGCGCGCCCTTGTTGTCCTCGGCAACATCGATCGCTTCCTCGTAAAGGTCGGTTGCCCCCTCACGCATGCGGTCGATGGCGCGTTCGCCGAGCGTCTTGTTGGCGAAGTCGGACTTGAGGTGCTCGATATCGGCCTCGACCAGCGCGCGCGCGGAATCGCGCAGGTACTGGTCCTCGATCATGCGGGTGCGACGATCGCTCATTCGCCATCCTCCTCCTCGAAGGCGTCGCGGATGTCGTCGAGCCGGGCCTTGAGAAGCCGCAGGAGCATGATGCCTGCGGCGATCAGGGCGATGGTGACGATCGCGGTTGCAGCCCAGGCACCCACGACGGGGGCCAGCGCAATCACCAAACCGACCGTGGCGGCAATCAGCGCGAGGTGCAGCACGCCGAACGCACCCAAGCCGAAGGCAATCGCGCCCTTCAGCCGGTTGCCGATATAGCCCGCGCGGCTTTTCTGGAAACGCAGCTCGGCTTCGGCATAGGTCTTGCCGTCCTCGAGCAACGCCATGACGTCATCGGTCAGCGAAAACCGCTTGCCGTCCTCGCCCTCTCCCTCGGGGACTTCGTGTTCGTCAGGTAAATCGAGCGGGCCGGAATAGTCTTCGGCCCGCTCGGTGTGATCGTCCCGCATTTATGTCCCCGTTCAAGATCGCTCAGCGCGAGCTGCGGAATAGACGCGAAAGCATGAAGCCGACAACCGCTGCGATGCCGAGCGCCTTGCCCGGGCTCTTGCGTACGAACTCGCGTCCGTCTTCGACGAGGTCGTCGACGCTCTTCTCGTCGAGCCTGGTGGCATAGCCATCGAGCGATTTCGACGCGCTGCGGGCATAATCGCCGTATTTCGCGCCGAGCCGTTCGTCGACCTGGTGGGCATTGTCGTTGACCAGCTTGCCAAGCGAACGCAGGCCCTCGCCTGCCTTCACCTTGCCTTCGGTCGCCAGCTCGCGACCCTTGACCTTCGCATCCTCGCCATAGGCTTTGGCATCGGCGACCCAGTCGTCACTCTTGCCCTTGGCCTGGTCGCGATAGGCGACGGCGCGATCCCGGCCCTCGGCCTTGAGTGCCGCGGCACCAGCCTTGGCCTCCTCGAGAGCGGCGTTGAACCGCGATTTGGCTTCGGCACGATTGTCGGTGGTCTGGTTGGTGTCGGTCACGGGTGCGGTCTCCTTCTTTGCGCTCTTGCTTGCTGCCGCCTTTCGCGGCGTCTTTGCGCTAGTGGATTTCTTGGCTGCGGATTTTTTGGAAGCAGCGGGCTTGCGCTTCTTCTGCGCGCCGTCTGCACGGGTTTCTGCCATGATGATCGTCCTTGCCCTCAAGTCAGTTTCGTCCGGCGAATTCGCCTTCGATGCTGCAACGCAACTTGCGCCGCAATGTTCCGGCGCATAGAGCGCTGCCAACTCCCCATCTGGGGGTGTTTTAGCATATTACAACACCTTTGCCCGGAGCGCCAGTACCCATGACCGCAATCATCGACATCCATGCCCGCGAAATCCTTGATTCGCGAGGGAATCCCACCGTCGAAGTAGACGTCCTGCTCGACGATGGCAGTTTCGGGCGTGCGGCGGTGCCCAGCGGTGCGTCGACCGGAGCGCACGAGGCCGTTGAGCTGCGCGACGGCGACAAAGATCGCTATCTCGGCAAGGGGGTGATCAAGGCGGTCGAGGCGGTCAACACCGAAGTCCGCGACCTGCTGGTCGGTGCTTTCGATGCGGAGGACCAGCGCGATATCGACCTGTCGATGATCGCGCTGGATGGCACGCCCAACAAGGGTCGCATCGGCGCGAACGCGATCCTTGGCACCAGCATGGCAGTCGCCAAGGCAGCGGCGAACGCGCGCGGCCTGCCGCTGTACAGCTACATCGGCGGGGTGTCGGCCCATGTCCTGCCGGTGCCGATGATGAACATCATCAACGGCGGCGAACACGCCGACAATCCGATCGACATCCAGGAATTCATGGTCATGCCGATCGGCGCCGACAGCCTGGCGGAGGCGGTGCGCTGGGGCGCGGAGGTCTTCCACACGCTGAAGAAGAAGCTCCACGACAAGGGTCTTTCCACAGCGGTGGGTGATGAAGGCGGCTTCGCGCCGGACCTTGCCAGCACGCGCGATGCCCTCGATTTCATCATGGCGTCGATCGAACAGGCAGGATTCAAGCCGGGTGAGGACATCGCGCTGGCGCTCGATTGTGCCTCGACCGAGTTCTTCAAGAACGGCAAGTACGAGATCAGCGGCGAGAAGCTCTCGCTCGACGGGCGCGAGATGGCCGAATACCTCGACCTGCTGTGCCGCGATTATCCGATCCGCTCGATCGAAGACGGCATGGCGGAAGACGATTTCGAAGGCTGGAAGGCGCTGACCGACCGCATCGGCAATACCGTCCAGCTGGTCGGCGACGACCTTTTCGTCACCAACCCGCAGCGCCTGCGCGAAGGAATCGACCAGGGCCTCGCCAATTCGCTGCTGGTCAAGGTCAACCAAATCGGGACGCTGTCCGAAACGCTCGAGGCCGTTAGCATCGCCAACCGGGCCGGCTATACCGCGGTCATGTCGCACCGTTCGGGTGAGACCGAAGACGCCACCATCGCCGACTTGGCGGTGGCCACCAATTGCGGGCAGATTAAGACCGGCAGTCTCGCCCGTTCGGACCGGCTCGCGAAGTACAACCAGCTCATCCGCATCGAAGAAGAGTTGGGTGATAGTGCGACCTACGCCGGGCGGGCTTGCTTCGGGCGGATTGGCGCGTAGCGCGTTAACCGCTCGCCCGGTTTTTCGGGTGGAACCAGTATTGCCACACGCCCCAGGCGTTGATGAGCAGCAGTACGCCGTTCATCGCGGCGAGCGGCATCGCGTTTTCGGTCAGTCCAATGTAGATCCAGAGAGCCGAGACGACGCAGAACAGGACGAAGCCCCAGGCTGTCGCGCGGCGTCCAAGGTCGAAGGCAATCATCGACGCGGCGATAACGGCCCCGATCGATGCGGCCCATTCGAACGGTCCGTTCATCATGTTTCTCCCTGCATGATTGTCACGACGCTTCGTCGCAGCTAGCGTTCCGCCAAATTGCTCTTTGTGGGAGAGGGGCTTGGAACGGTTCCCGGTACATCCGGATGCGGTGAGTGCGACGTGGCTTGGCGAAGTGCTGGGCGCGCGCATCGAAGACGTGCGCTGGGAGCCTATCGGCACCGGCCAGGTGGGCGACAGCGTGCGCTTCCATTTGACGGGTGAGGGGGCTCCGCGAACGCTCGCGGGCAAATTCCCCGCAGCCGATCCGACCAGCCGCGCCACGGCCGCAATGTTCGGCCTCTATCGCAAGGAAGTCGAGTTCTACCGTCAGGCCGCCCCGTTGCTCGACGCCCGTGTCCCCCGCACCTATTTTGCCGAAATCGACGAGGCTGGGACGGAATTCTTCCTCCTGTTCGAAGACGTCGGACCGGCCCGTCAGGGCGACCAAATCTCCGGCTGCGGGATTGCGGATGCCCGTGCGGCCATGCGTCAGGCAGCCGCCTTCCATGCGCCGAGCTGGAACCGCAGGGAATTGCTCGATGCCGAGTGGATTGCGCCGCCGGCGGACCTGCGCGAGCGGCTCGGACTGATGTATCCGCAGGCACAGGCGACCTTCCGCGAACGCTATGCCGATACGCTGGAGCCCGAATTTATGGCGCTGTGCGAAGAACTCGCGGAAGTCAGCGCAAGCTGGTTCAAGCGCGAGGATCCGCCGCAATGCCTCGTGCACGGCGATTTCCGGCTCGACAACATGTTGTTCGAAATCCGTGACGGTGCCGAACCGATCGCCGTGCTGGACTGGCAGACGGTGACCGTCGGGAGACCAATGACCGATGTCGGCTACTTCCTTGGCTGCGGTGTCGGCGAGAAGCTCTGGCGCGAGCACGAGATCGAACTGCTCGACCTCTGGCGCGCGGAAATGTGCACCCGCGGCATCGAGCTGGCGCATGAAGAGATCGAGCAGGATTACCGGATCGGCATCCTGCACGGCGTGTCCACCGCGGTCTTCAGCGCCGCCTTCGTCGAGCGGACCGAGCGCGGCGATGCAAATTTCCTGTCGATGGCACGCGGGGCCTGTTCGCTGGCGCTTGCGCGTGAGAGCATCGAGGCATTGAAGGAGGCGATCTAGTGGTGCTGAGCCGCGGAGACGACTATCCCATCCACCAGACCCCGGAACCGGTCGCCTATGCCGGCACGGACCGGAATTTCTACGACCGCTATTTCTTCAACGGATATGCGCCCGACGGCGGCGGCTTCTTTGCCGTGGCGCTGGGGATCTATCCGCATCTCGATGTGATAGATGCGCATTTCAACGTCATCCGCGACGGGGTGCAG
>JBFOLW010000264.1:0-5635 GCA_040830305.1 Erythrobacter sp. | reverse complement strand
GCCAGTCGAACGCATGACGAAATTCGCGCCCACCCGGCCTTCGCGGAAGAAGGGATAGCTGCCGATCTGGCAATTGGGGTGAGCCTGTTCGACCTGACGCAAGATATCCGCGACCTCGCTTTCGGGTGTCCAGCACCCGACCGTTTCGGACAGCAGGGGCGCGCCGCCTTCCAGCGTGCCGGTCAGCGCATCGAGCATTCCGGCCGTAATGTGCGGAACGCCCGCCATTAGATGGATATTCCCGAGCTTGATCCCCGGCGCGCCCGACATGCGGTTGGGAATCAGTTCCGCGCCCTCGGGTGCCCGGGCCATGCGCAGGCGGGCCTCGGTGAGCTCTTTCCCGATGCTGGCGTAATAGCGCTCGAGCATGGCCTTCGCCTCAGGGTGGATGATGACCGGAACGCCGAGTGCCTGCGCCACGGCATCGACCGTTATGTCGTCATGCGTGGGGCCGATACCACCGGTCGTGAAGAGATAATCATACGCTTCGCGCAGGGCGTTCACCGCGCCGACTATATGGTCCACTTCGTCGGATACGACGCGAACTTCCGACAGCCGGATACCCTGCACCTGCAGCCAGCTGGCGACTTGCGCGATGTTCTTGTCATGCGTGCGCCCCGAGAGGATTTCGTCGCCGATGACGACGAGGCCCGCGGTGTAGATGCGTTCAGTCATGGCAGCGAGGCGTAACGCGGGTTGCGCGCGATTGCTACTCCGCCGCTTGCAGTTGTTCGTCTGCGCCGCGTGTATTGGCCCCGTGACGGCGGAATAGCAGCAAACCATCGTCGACCGGGTCTTCCTTCATGCGCTTGCGGTCGATCACGTATTCCTGGTTGAGCCGCCAGGGATAATCGACCGCATTCTTTGGCATGATCGATTTCGCGCGCTGGATGTAGCCGGAAGAGAAATCGAAAATGTCGTCCTCCTCGATCTGCGCTTCGGCCTGCGGCGTCAGCACGGGTTCCGCGACATCGACATCCTTGGCGCGGGTCTCGTTGAGCACGCGGCAGATATAGTCCGAATTGATATCGGCGCGCAGCGTCCAGCTGGCATTGAGATAGCCGAATACCACCGCAAGGTTCGGCACATTGGAGAACATGCAGCCCTTGTAATAGAAATGCTGCGACAGATCGATCGGCCGGCCTTCTTTCGACAGCGCGATCTTGCCCGCTACCGCCAGCTTGAGCCCGGTAGCGGTTATCACGATGTCCGCGGGCAGGAAGCGATCGTCGGTCAGCCTCACGCCGCCTTTCTCGAATGCCTTGATATGGCCGGTCACGACCTTGGCCTTGCCGCTCTTGATCGAAGTGAAGAGATCGTCGTCGGGCACCAGGCACAAGCGCTGTTCCCACGGATTGTAGGGCGGGGTGAAGGGCGCGAGATCGTAGTCCTCGCCCATCGACTTGCGAATCCGCTTGTGCAGGTCGGCGGCCATCTTGTCCGGCTTCGTCCGCGCGCGCTTGAAGCCGAAATCCTGCAATGTGATGTTCTTCCACCGGGTGATCCGATAGGCCAGTTTCTCGGGCAGGATCTTGCGCAGGAAATTGGCCAGCGCGTCCTTGGCCGGGCGGCTGAACATCCAGGTCGGCGTGCGTTGCAGCATCGTGACCTTGGCGGCCCTCTCGCTCATCGAAGGGACGATGGTCACGGCAGTCGCGCCCGATCCGATCACGACGACATTCTTGCCCGTGTAGTCGAGATCTTCGGGCCAGAACTGCGGATGAATCACCTGGCCGTCGAATCCGCCGAAGTCGAAGCCCGGGTCATAGGGCTCGTCGTAGTCGTAATAGCCGGAGCCGAGGTACAGCCAATTGGCAGTGAGATGCTTCTTCTCGCCCTCCTCGGTTTCGAGGGTAACGTGCCAGCGCGCCTCGCTCTCGCGCCAGTCGGCAGCCAGCACCTTGTGCCCGAACCGGATGTGCCTGCGGATGTCGCGCTCGTCGACGATCCGGTCGAGATAATCGAGGATTGCGGGTCCGTCGGCGATCGACTTCTCGTGCTTCCACGGTTCGAAATCGAAGCCCAGAGTATGCATGTCGCTATCCGAGCGGATTCCCGGATAACGGAACAGGTCCCACGTGCCACCGAGGTTTTCGCGGCGCTCCACGATCACGAAGCCGTGATCGGGCGCCTTCTCTTTCATATGCGCTGCCATGCCGATGCCGGAAATTCCCGCACCGACGATCATGACATCGAAATCGGTCGCCGTGTCGTTCATCTATCTCTCCCAAGAACTCCGAACCTAACGCAGCTTTCGATCGAGCGCCAGCCTCGGTTGCAGCGAGCAACTTATATTCCGTGCGCCGCGCCCGGCTGGAGCGGCTTGGCTCTCGCTTTCGATCTGGGCCTGCGTTAGTGCGGGCGGAGAGGGAGAGCATCCAAAGAATGTCGAACAGTGAGAAGCCCAGACCGCGGCGGGTCACATCGATCGATGTTGCCGAACGCGCCGGAGTTAGCCAGTCGACTGTCAGCCGCGCGTTGGCCGGGTCGGAGACGATTACCGAGGCGACACGCCGCCGGGTCGAGCTGGCTGCGGAGGAACTCGGCTACCACGTGAACACGCGTGCGGCGGGCCTGCGGCGCGGCGAGACCGGTACCATTGCAATCGTGGTGATAGGCAGGGAAGGGCAGGGGCCGGCAGCCATCAACCCGTTCTACTACAGCCTGCTCGGCAGCACCTGCGCGGCCGCCGCCGAGCGCGGCTACGAAGCGCTGGTCTCGTTCCAGGCCAAGCCGGAAGAGTTCTTCGGTCATTATATCGCGCGCCGCCAGGCCGATGGGGTTGTGGTGATCGGAACCGCGACCAATCAGGCGGCATGGGACTATTTCCGCAAATGCGCCGAGGAGGCGAGCGGAATGGCATTCTGGGGTTCGCCCTTCGACGACAGTGTCTGGGTCCGGTCCGACAATCGCGACGGCGGTCGCATCGCGGTCGAACGGCTCGTGAGGAGCGGCGCGCGCAAAGTGGTTTTCGTCGGCGATACCGCGTCTTCGCAGCGCCAGTTCCGCGAACGTTACGAGGGATATCGCAGCGCCATGGAATCGGCAGGGCTGGAGCCGGCCGATGCCGTGGTGAGCGAGGGCGAGGACCGCGTTTCGCAGGGCCGCCACGCGATCGCCCAGCTGGTCGAGGGCGGGGCTGATTTCGACGGGCTCTTCTTTGCCTGCGACGCGATGGCGCTGGGGGCGTTGGAGGAGCTCGCGGCGCGTAAGATTTCCGTGCCGGGCGATATCGGTGTGATCGGTTTCGACGGGCTCGGCTCGGGTGAATTCAGCTCGCCACCGTTGACCACGGTCGAACCCGATTTCGCGCAGGCCGGCATGTTGCTGGTCGACACCGCGCTCGCGTCCGAAGAAGAACGCCCCGAGCGGCGCGTCGCCGTCCATCTCGTCGAACGCGCCAGCGTGCGCTGACCCAACGATTTCCTATCCGGAGAGAATAATGAAGACCAGTATCGCTTCCGTGCTTGCCGTGCTGTTCGCCAGCCAGGCCGCCTATGCGCAGGACCCGCAACCGAGCCCCAATCCGGTCGAGGAACAGGAGGTCGATGCCTCGGCCGAGGAAGGGCCTGCGGAGGGCAGCGGCCTCGCGGTCGAAGCTGCTCCTGCAACGGCCAATCCGGCCGCCGAGGCTAAGGACGAGAAATGGGATGTCACGGCGCCGCGCGGTGCGACCATCCGGCAAGTCCCGATCCGGACGGACGAGGGCACGTGGATGGATGTCGACGTTTCGCCCGACGGGCGAATGCTGGTCTTCTCGCTGCTCGGCGACATCTATACCATGCCGATCGCAGGCGGTACGCCGACCCGCATCGCCGAGGGGCTCGCCTGGGAAGTGCAGCCGCGCTTTTCGCCCGACGGCCGGCGCATTGCCTTCACCTCCGACCGCGGCGGCGGCGACAATATCTGGATCATGAATGCCGATGGTTCGGACAAGCGCCAGCTGACCAAGGAAGAGTTCCGCCTGCTCAACCAGCCGAGCTGGTCTCCCGACGGCAATTACATCGTCGCCAAGAAGCACTTCACCACCCAGCGTTCGCTCGGAACGGGCGAGATCTGGCTTTACCATGTCTCGGGCGGGGGCGGCGTCAAGCTGGTCGCGCGTGCCAGCGAGACACTGCAGAAGGAACTGGGCGAGCCGGTCTATTCGCCGGACGGCGAGGCGATCTACTATTCGCGCAACGTCACCTCGGGTCCGATCTTCGAATATGCGCAGGATTCGACGCAAGGCACCTTCGCAATTGAGCGTTACGAGCTGGCGACGGGCGAAGTGACGACAGCGGTCAGCGGTTTCGGCGGCGCGGTCCGCCCGCAGCCTTCGCCCGATGGCAGGAGCCTTGCTTTCATCCGGCGCGACAAGGACCAGACCGAACTGTGGGTCAAGGATCTCGCGAGCGGACAGCAGCGCATGATCTATGGCGATCTCGACATGGACATGCAGGAAACCTGGGCGGTTTACGGTTTCTACCCGCTGATGGACTGGATGCCCGACGGCAATTCGATCGTGCTGTGGGCAGGCGGCAAGCTGAAGCGCGTGGCTACGGACGGCAGCGGCGCGCGCGACATACCCTTCAGCGTGAACGACACGCGCGGCGTCGCCGATGCGCCGCATCCTGTCATCCCGGTGTCGCCCGACAGCTTCACCGCAAAGATCCCGCGCTTTGCCAGCGTTTCGCCCGACGGGCGAACGGTCGTGTTCGAGAGCCTCGGCAAGCTATACGCGAAGCCGGTTGCGGGCGGTACCGCGCGGCGCCTGACGTCGGGCAGCGACGATGCGCTCGAATTGTGGCCGTCCTGGTCGCGCGATGGACGGCGTATCACTTATATCCGCTGGACCGACGGCGGGCTCGGGCAGGTCATGGCCGCCAATGCCAATGGCTCTGGGGCGCGCGCTGTCACCGATATGCGTGGCCACTATGCCAATCCGAAATTCTCGCCCGACGGCAACACCATCGTCTTCGAGAAGCGCTCGGGAGGCTTTCTGACCTCGCCCGAATTCTCCGAGAACGAGGGCATCTACCGCGTGCGCGCATCGGGCGGATCGCCAGAGCTGATCGCGCGCGACACCTCCAACCCGCAATTCGGCGCCGCGAACGATCGCGTGTTCATGCTCGGCCGCAATGCGGGCAAGCTCCAGCTGCTTTCCGCCGACCTCGATGGCGAGGCGCGGCAGGTGCATGCCGAGGGTGAGCTGGCAACTGAATACCACGTCAGCCCGCGCGGCGATTTCGTCGCCTTCCGCGAGAACTACGAGGTCTTCGCCACCCCGCTGATGCCCGGCGGGCAGGCGGTAACCGTGGGCGAGAAGGCCAGCTCGTTGCCCGTGGTGCGCGCGTCGAAGGGCGGGGCCGACTACATCGGCTGGACACAGGATGGCGACATGCTGACCTGGACGATGGGGCCGGTGCTCTACCGGGTTGGCCTCGACGCCATGTTTGCCAACGCGCCCAAGGATAAGGATGCGCCCAAGTTCGTGCCTCCCACCAGCGGGACGTCGCTCGAACGCACGATTGCGAAGGCGAAACCTGGCGGCACCATCGTGCTGACGGGGGCCAAGATCCTCACCATGGCCGGGGAGGGCGCGGGCGAAATCGCCAATGGCGCGATCGTTATTACGGGCGACCGAATTGCAGCG
>JBFOLW010000263.1:0-2130 GCA_040830305.1 Erythrobacter sp. | reverse complement strand
CGAGCCGCTTCCCCTACTATATCGAGAGCTACGGCTTCCACACGATCCACGGCCGCGCGCCCGCCTTCGCGACCGGCGCGAAGCTTGCCAATCCCGACCTCGATATCTGGCTGGTGACCGGTGACGGCGATGGATTGTCCATCGGCGGCAACCACTTGATGCATGTTCTTCGACGCAATGTGAACATGCAGATCATGCTGTTCAACAACGAGATCTACGGCCTCACCAAGGGCCAGGCCTCGCCGACCAGCCGCGAGGGCACCAAGAGCCCGTCGACCCCGATCGGCAGCTACGACCATCCCGCTCGCCCTGCCGCCTTCGCGCTGGGCGCCGGCGCGCGCTTCGTCGGGCGCGGGTTCGACGTCTCGAAGAACCTGCCCGACGTGCTCAAGGCCGCACATGCGCACCAGGGCGCGGCGTTTATCGAGATCTTCCAGAACTGCATCGTCTACAACAAGGATGTGTTCAACGATTTCGCCGCGCCCAAGGGGGCGGAGGACCAGCAGCTCTGGCTCGAGAACGGCCAGCCGATGCTGTTCGCCAAGGACAGCAAGGGGATCGCGCTCAACCGTGAGACCCTGAGCCTCGAGGTGGTCGATGTGACCGACGGCGACTGGGAAAGCGCGGGCGTGATCGTCCACGACGTCACCAACCGCTCGATCGCGCATATGCTGGTCGAGATGCCCTTCGGCCCGTTCCCGATGGCGCTGGGCGTGCTTTACGACGATCCGCGCCCGACCTTCGAGGACGCGGTGATCGCCGAGCGCGAAGCGGCGAGTGCGGGCAAGGAAGCCAACCTCGCCAAGCTGCTCGGTAAGGGGCAGACCTGGACGGTCGACGGCACCGCGCAGGACCCGGTCTGACCCCTCTGCACAGGTCGTTTCGGACCGATCGCCCACCTGCTCCGTTGTCTGTCTGAACCCCCGCACCCCGCGGGCCGCACAGACAGGCAAGGAGTAGCCATGACGATTTTCAAGACGACCGCGCTCGCCTCCGCCTTCACGCTCGCGCTCGCCGCCTGTGGCGGCGAGGCGGAAGAACCCGCCGCCGAGGACGCGCTGGCGGATGCCGAGACGAATGATGCCGCCGAATACGACCCGATGACGCGCGACTACACGCTGTCCGACGATGCAGCGACGCGTCGCGACCCCTTTGTCGAGACCGATTTCCGCACCGAGTACGGCACCTATCGCGACGAGATCGTCGCCGAACAGGCCGAGTCAGCGGACAGCGCGCGCGATACCGCCGACATGTCCGACGACGACCGCGAAGAGGCCGAAGCCGCCCGGCAGCCGCGCGATGCGGTGACCAACAGGCGGGCGCGCAAGAACATGACCGGGGGCTATCGCGACCGAAATGACGACAACCGCCTGTCGGTCGCCGAATATGCGATCTGGGCGATCCCGCTCAATCCGCAGAACGAGGCGCTCAACGACCGGGGCGAGCCCGAACTGAAGGCCGAGACGATCAACAAGGCGGCCGACAGCTTCTTCTATTACGATTTCGACGGCGACAGCTGGCTCGACCGCCGCGAGTTCACAGCGGCGCGCCGGGGCGAGACCTTCGACAGCTGAGGGTCACCGTCTGGCCAAGTGCGGGCGGCGGGCGCGAGCCTGCCGCCCTTTCCTTTTGCGTGCGGGACGGTAAGGCTCGGCGGCGATGGACAATCTGACGCACAGCCTCGTCGGGGCGCTGATCGGGCAGGCGGGGCTCAAGCGGAAGACCGGCCTGGCTATGCCCGCGCTGGTGATCGGCGCGAATCTTCCCGATGTCGACGCCGCCTGCTTCTTCTGGCTCGACGGGGTCGAGCACCTCGGCTTCCGGCGCGGCATCACGCATGGGCCGATCGCGTGGCTGCTGCTGCCGCTGGTGCTTGCGGGGCTGCTCTACGGCTTCGATCGCTGGCAGGCGAAACGCGGCACGCGGCCTGCGGGGCGCTTGCCGGTCAGTTTCAAATGGCTCTACCTGCTCAGCTTCATTGCCTGCCTCACGCACCCGGCGCTCGACTGGCTCAACGTCTACGGCATCCGCCTGCTCGAGCCGTTCTCGAGCCGCTGGTTTTACGGCGATACGCTGTTCATCATCGACGTCTGGCTCTGGGTGCTGCTGGGTTTCGCGACGTGGTTCTCG
>JBFOLW010000262.1:0-2238 GCA_040830305.1 Erythrobacter sp. | reverse complement strand
GGTGGCCATATGGGCGGGGAGCCAGCGAACCCCCCGGCGCTGCGCCGACGGAAGGCGAATACCCAAGGATGCCCAAAATCGCCGAGAACGGGGTGCGCGCCGGCGCATTGGCTTTCCCACCCTGGCCACGGGGTCGCCCCCGCAATATCGAGGGGAAAGTGGTCCCGGGCCCCACCGCCACTGCCGAGGAGCTGGTCGAAATCGGCCGCGCGATGGGGCGTGCGGGTCACGGCGTGTTTGAGATGGCATCCGACATGATGCGCGAATGGGACGAGTTCGGCTGGATGGGCAAGATGAGCCGCGAGACCGGCCTGCCGGTCACCTTCGCCGCGCTACAATCAATCGCCAAGGAACTGCCGCTCGAGGAGCAGATCGAGAGCATGCGCGCCGAAAACGACAATGGCGCCAACATTGTCGCGCAGATCGCGCTGCGCGGAAACGGCATCGTCATGGCCTGGCAGGGAACCGTCCACCCCTTCCGCCTGAAGCCGAGCTGGAAGGAAATCGCGGACCTGCCGTGGGAAGAGCAGAAGGCCAGGCTGTTCGATCCCGAATTCAAGGCGAAGATGCTCGCCGAACAGCACGACTTTTCCGAGGTCAACCAGGACATCATCGGGCTGATCATGGTAGTCTGCGGCGGCTGGAACATGCAGTTCGAGATGGACCCCGACTTCAACTACGAACCGACCGCGGCCGAGAGCATTCTCGAACGCGCCAAGGCTGCAGACAAGTCGGGCGACGAATATGCCTACGACCTGCTGTGCAGCGACGATGGCAAGGGCTTCATCTACCTGCCGATCCTCAATTACGCCGATGGCAATCTCGATTTCCTGATGGACCTCCAGCAGTCGGAAGACACGGTGAATTCGCTGTCCGATGGCGGTGCGCATTGCGGGACGATCTGCGATGCCGCCTCGCCCACCTTCATGCTGCAACATTGGGTGCGCGACCGTTCGCGCGGGACGATCACGCTGGAAAACGCGATCAAGCGCCAGTGCAGCGACACCGCAAGGCTATACGGGCTCGAGGATCGCGGCATCATCGCACCGGGCTACCTTGCCGATCTCAACATCATAGACATGGACCGGCTGAAGCTGGGCAAGCCGTGGCTCGCATTCGACCTGCCCGCCGGTGGCAAGCGCCTGCTGCAAAAGGCCGAAGGCTATGCCGCAACTCTCAAGAACGGCAAGGTCACCTTCCGCGAAGGCGAATGGACCGGTGCAACTCCCGGCGGCCTGATCCGCGGGCCGCAGCGCGTCGAGATGCAGGAGGCTGCAGAGTAGCGGCATATCGGCCAGGTACCAATGGGAAGGCCTGTTCCCCGCTGTCAGCGGCCTCGCTTCCGACGATAGGGTTCGCACCGAAGCGCTCTGATCCGCCCCAATTCGCACGCCACGCCCCAGCGCCAGCCCGAACTGCCCAGAAACGGAATGAACATAGTCAAACGTAGCGAGACAGGAATTGGGCCGGAGTGCATCGCCGCAGGGACCGCGCGTCTCGGGGAATGCCAGTATTTGGAGACATCGCGATGAAAGCAATCCGCACGGGCGCGAGCCCCTCGACCCTCGAAGCGCTCGACTACTGCGAAATCGGCGATGCACCTCCCCCGGGCCCGGGAGAGATTAGGGTCCGATTGAAAGCGAGCTCGCTCAACTATCACGATTATGCAGTGGTTAAGGGCATGATCCCGACCCAGCAGGGCCGGATTCCGATGTCGGACGGCGCAGGTGAGGTCACTGCGATCGGCGAAGGCGTCACCGATTTTGCGGTCGGCGACCACGTGGTCAGCACCTTCTTTCCCGAATGGATCGATGGGGGCCCCCCCACGAACGCGTTCACGCGTGTGCCCGGAGACGGGATCGACGGGTACGCCCGCGAAGCGATTACCGCACCGACGCAGTGGTTCACACGGGCGCCCGAAGGGTTCAGCCATGTCGAGGCAGCAACGTTGACCTGCGCGGGGCTTACGGCATGGCGCGCACTGTTTGTCGACTATGCGCTCAAGCCCGGCGATACCGTGCTAGTTCAGGGTACGGGCGGCGTATCGATCTTCGCGCTCCAGTTCGCCAAGGCCGCGGGTGCGACCGCGATCGCCACCAGTTCCTCGGACGAAAAGCTGGAACGCGTCGGCAAATTGGGCGCGGATCATCTCATCAATTACAAGGAGGTGCAGGCCTGGGGCCCCAAGGCGCTCGAGATTACCGGCGGGCGCGGGGTCGACTGCGTGGTCGAAATCGG
>JBFOLW010000261.1:0-2426 GCA_040830305.1 Erythrobacter sp. | reverse complement strand
GAGAAGCAGATGGTGGGCACGCCATGCTTCTCGACCGCCTCGTCGGGTTTCGAGCCCTCGACATTGCCGCCCTGCGCCACCGCGAGATCGAAAATGACGCTGCCCTGTTTCATGCTGGCGATCTGCGCGTCGGAGATCAGGCGCGGCGCGGGCTTGCCCGGGATCAGCGCGGTGGTGATGACGATATCCTGCTTGGCGATGTGGCCCGATACCAGTTCGGCCTGCGCCTTCTGGTATTCCTCGCTCATCTCGGTGGCATAGCCGCCAGAGCCTTCGCCCTCGATGCCTTCGACCTCCTCGACGAAGATCGGCTTGGCTCCGAGCGAGAGGATCTGCTCCTTCGTCGCCGAGCGCACGTCGGTCGCGCTCACATGCGCGCCAAGGCGCCGCGCGGTGGCGATCGCCTGCAGACCCGCGACGCCGACACCCATCACGAAGACCTTGGCCGCCTGCACCGTACCGGCAGCGGTCATCATCATCGGGAAGGCGCGGCCATATTCGTTGGCCGCGGTCAGCACCGCCTTGTAGCCCGCGAGGTTCGACTGGCTGGAGAGCACATCCATGCTCTGCGCACGCGTGATGCGCGGCATGAATTCCATGCTCAACGCCTCGAAGCCGCCTTTGGCGTAGGCCTGCACCAGCTCGCCATTGCGGAACGGATCGAAGGTCGCCGCGACCCATGCGCCGGGCTTCGCACCCGCCAGCGCCAAGACATCGGGCGCCTGCACGCCGAGTACGATATCGGCGCGCTCGACCGCCTTGGGACCGGACACGACATGCGCCCCCGCTTCGCGATAGGCCTCGTCGGTGATCGCAGCGCCCAGACCGGCGCCCTCCTCGACCGCGACATCGGCCCCGAGGGCGGCGAATTTCTTCGCCGTCTCGGGTGTCAGCGCAACCCTGCTCTCGCCGGGCGCGCGCTCCTTCAGCACCGCGATGCGTAGCGCCATGCGCTTATTCGGCGATCAGGATGACGACAAGCAGGGTAATGACGGCGATCAGCGGTACCGACCATTTGAGCATGCTGATGAAGCTGCCGTAGGTTCGGTTGTGCGCCTTGTGGTCGTTGGCGGATTTCATCGTGGCGTGTCCCTGTTTGAATGTGATTTCGCCGTGGGTCTATCGCGCAGCCGCGCACCGCTCAAGCCCCCGCGTCGCGGCCTTCCCCCAAGTACAGGCTTAATCGGGTCTTTACCCAATTCGGATAGACCCTTTGCACCTGGACGTGATGCTACGTCCGCTGGGCCCGAGGGAGCGCAACGAACCATATGGCGACACGCAGATCTCGCCTGCTGATGCTGATCGACGACGAACCGGCGCAGAGCCGGCTCGTCTCCGCGCTTGCCGCGCGCGAGGGCTGGCGCACGCTGACCGTCGCCAGCGGCGAGGAAGCACTCGAGACGCTCGCTTCGCCCGAGGGCAGCGAGGTCAGGGCGATCCTGCTCGACCAGTGGGTCCCGGGCGATGCCGCCTGCGACCTGATCCGCGAATTGCGCGCCGCGCGCCCCGAGGCACCCGTGCTGATGCTGACCGCGAGCACCTCGCCCATGCTGGCGGTCGAGGCGATGCGCGCCGGTGCCACCGACTATCTGATCAAGCCGGTCGATCCCGATCGCTTGCTGCAGGCGCTCGCGAGCGCGAGCCGCGCGGGACGCCCGAACGCAGAGCTTCAGCCGATGGCCGAAAAGCTGCCTCACCCGGTCGATTTCGACGCCATGGTCGGCACTGCCGCGCCCTTCCGCACCGCACTCGCGAAGGCGGCGACCGCCGCGCGCGGCCATGCACATGTGCTGGTCGAAGGCGAAAGCGGCACGGGCAAGGACATGCTCACCCAGGCGATGCATGCCGCCAGCACCCGCGCCAAGGCGACCATGCGCGTGGTCCATTGTGGCGGAGTGCCCCCCGCCTCGCTCGAATCGCTGCTGTTCGGTCACGAAAAGGGTGCTTTCGCCGGCGCCTTCGATCGCCAGAAAGGCCTGATCGAGCATTGCGAAGGCGGCACGCTGATCCTCGACGATGTCGATCGCCTGCCAAACCACCAGCAGGAACGGCTCGCGGATGTCCTGGCGAGCGGGATCGTCCGCCCTACCGGCGCGACGCACGGCTTCCGTATCGATGTGCGGATCTTTGCCACCAGCGATTTTGCGCTCGACGAACTCGTGGCCGCCGGCGAGTTTTCGCAGGAGCTCTTCGACCAACTCGATGGCACGCGCATTCGCCTCCCCGCGCTGCGCGACCGGCTGGGCGACCTTCCCGCGCTGACCCGCTACTTCCTAGCCAAGATAGGCGAACAGCCGGGATTGAAGCACCATTCGATCGCCGACAGCGCGCTGAGCCTGCTCGAGGCCTACGACTGGCCGGGCAATGTCCGCCAGCTGCAGGCGGTGCTGTTCCGTGCCTGCGTGTTCGAACAGCGCGAGGCGCTG
>JBFOLW010000260.1:0-4713 GCA_040830305.1 Erythrobacter sp. | reverse complement strand
GATCTTTTTCACCTGGTGGTGTCCCCCGAAAAGTCTGGTACCCGTATCGCACGTAAATTACGCGTCGCGCTCGCCCGTGTTCCAAGAACCGTGCCAAGTGCGCCAAGCGTGGATTTGCGTAGTTTCGATCGCAACGAGAGCAAATCGCTGCCCGCAGCGTAGACAAGTGGTGCCTGTTTATTAGGCACCGGCCAGCCGCAGGCCAGCCGTCTCGGGCAGTCCGCACATCAGATTGAGGTTCTGCACCGCCGCCCCGCTGGCGCCCTTGCCGAGATTGTCGAGCCGCGCGACGAGGCGGGTATTCCAGCCGCCTTCATTGCCAAAAACGAACAACTCCAGGTCGTCGGAGGGCGGCGCGTCTTCGCCGAGGAGAAGCTCGCCAACTGGGCTATCATCGTGCACCGAGACTATTGCCGACCCGGCATAGAATTCGCGCAATGCCTCGCGGAGGCCATCGGCTGTGGGCCCGCCTTGCATCGCGCCAAGGTGCAGGGGCACCTCGACCACCATCCCGCGATAGGCGGGCACGACTGCCGGGGCGAAGATCACCGGGTGTTGCAGGCCGGCATGGCTTTGCATCTCGGGAAGGTGCTTGTGCGCGCGATCGTAGCCATAGGCACGGAAAGCAGGTGCGCCTTCGGCCTCGAAGCGCTCGATCAAGGCCTTGCCGCCGCCCGAATAGCCGCTAACGGCGTTGACGGTATAGGGCCAGTCGGCCGGCAAGAGGCCCTCGCGAACCAGTGGCGCGACCAGCGCGAGAAAGCCGGTAGGATAGCAGCCCGGATTGCTCACCCGGCGCGCGTCGGCGACCCGCTCCCGTCCGACTAATTCGGGAAAGCCATAGCACCAGCCTTCCGTCGTGCGATGGGCGGAGGAGGCGTCGATTACGCGTGTTCCGTTCGCCGGATCGATCAGCTCCACGGCCTCGCGTGCTGCATCGTCGGGCAGGCACAGTATGGCGATATCCGCTTCGTTCAATGCCTCGCGGCGGGCATCTGGGTCCTTGCGTCGATCACCGTCCAGCTTGAGCAGGTCGAACTCGCTGCGTCCGGCGAGCCGCTCGGCGATCTCGAGGCCGGTAGTCCCCGCCGCCCCGTCGATGAAGACCCTATGCGTCACTGGCGGGAGCGAGCGCGCCGAGCCGCAAATAACCGCTCGGGCCCTCGGGGCCGCAGGCGATCCAGGCCCAGTCGCCGGCGCAGTCGAGCAATTCGACCTGTTGCCCCGCGTCGAGCGTGGCGCCCTCTGCCGCATCGTCGCGCATGGCTATCTTGAGCGTCGCCGCGGCATCGCCGATCGTGCGGGGCTGCGGGATGACGTAGTGCGCGGCGAGATAGGTTTCCGCCAGCGCGATATGCGCCAGGTCTCCGCGCAGCGGCAGCGTACCCGGCGCCGGCTTGTCGACCGGGCCTTTCAATCCGACGGTATTCTCGGGGAGGGAGTAGCTGGCTGGAGCAGTCACGCTGTGTGCAAAATCCGGTTGTGAACGTTGCGGGCGCTTAGCCGCGTGCGTGCGATCAGGCAAGGCAAGCGGCGTCAGCCTCCACCGAAACGCACACGCAGCATTTGCCACGCGGCGCGCAATCCGTAGGCATCGCCGCCCTTGGGCCGCCCCGGCTTGGCCTGCGGTCGCCAGGCGAAGGTATCGAAATGCGCCCAGTCGATCCCTTCGCCGACGAACTTGTCGAGGAATAGGCCTGCCACGCTAGCCCCGGCAAAGGCATTGCCATGGGCATTGTTGGTGTCGGCGATATCGGAATTGAGCCATTCCCGATAGGCATCGGGCAGCGGCAGGCGCCAGGGCTCGTCGTCATGCGCCCTGCCGGCCGCGATCAGGGCATCGGCGGTCGCGTCTTCCCGGGTCATCAAGGCAGGATAGTCGGGCCCCAGCGCGACCCGCGCCGCGCCGGTAAGCGTCGCGAAATCGATGATCAGGTCGGGCTCTTCCTCGCTTGCGCGCTGCAGCGCATCGCCAAGGATCAGCCGGCCTTCGGCATCGGTGTTGCCAATCTCGACGGTCAAGCCCTTGCGGGTCTTGAGCACATCGCCCGGGCGGAAGCTATTCGAACTGATCGCGTTCTCGACGGCAGGCACCAGCAGGTGCAGCCGCACCGGCAGGCCCGCGCCCATGACCAGTCCTGCCAACGCGATGGCATGCGCCGCGCCGCCCATGTCCTTCTTCATCAGCAGCATTCCGGCAGAGCTCTTCACGTCGAGCCCGCCGCTGTCGAAGCACACGCCCTTGCCGACGATCGCAAGCACGGGGTCGCTTTCCTTGCCCCAGGTCAGGTGCATGATGCGGGGGGCATGGTGGCGCGCGGCCGCCCGGCCCACCGCATGGACCATGGGGTACTCTTGCTCTAGGGTGTCGCCTTTGGTCACCTTGAGCGTCGCCGAGTGGTCCTTGGCGAGCTTCTCGCATTGCTCTTCCAGAGCGGCCGGGCCCATATCCTCGGCGGGGGTGTTGACCAAGTCGCGCACCAGGCACACCGCCTGCGCTTCGGCAATCGCGCCGTCGATCGCCTTGACGTCCTTGGTCAGCAGCACGCGCGGGCCAACCGGATTCTCGGGCTGCTTGTAGCGATCGAACACATAGTGCGCGGTCTGCCAGCCGTGAAGTGCCGGTCCCGGTTCCCCACCCGCGCGGCGATAGGTGCCTTCGGGCAGGCTTTCGGCCAGCTTGGCCATGCACCAGCTCGACAGGCTCTCCGGATCGGCCACGCCGCCGACCGCGAACCAGCCGTCGCCATCGGGAACGATACCCACCTGGTAGCCGCCGCCGTCGAACTTCTGCGCTTCGAGCGCCGCGCGCTGGCTGGCGGACAGCTTCTTGATCCAGTCGGGGAAAAGATCGCGGTTGACGAGATGGATGGAAATCGCTTCCTGCCCGCGGTCGGGCTGGATCAGCGGCTGGTTGTCGGCCATATTGGAATTGCCCCTGTTCTGGTCGTCTGCGGAAAGGAAACCGCGATGCGTGCGCCCCTGTTCCTGATTTCGCTCGCGCTGTCGAGTGCGGCCTGTTCCGATAGCGCGGAGTATGCTGATCAGGCGGGCGTGGACCAGACGCAGGCCGCCGGAACCCAAACCGAAGCTGCTCCCGAACTCGAACCCCATAGTGTCGAGCAGGAGACGGAACGCTACCAGTTTTCCTATGCATGGCCGGTGGAAGTTGCCGCCGAACCGGGGCTTGCGGCGCATTTGCAGAACAGGGCCGATGCGGTGCTGGCCGAACTGATCAAGGACGCGGACGAGGACTGGAACGTCGCCGAAGGCCAGCAATGGACCCCGCGCCAGCACAGCGTGTCCGTAGAATGGAAAGTAGTGGCAGATCTGCCCCGCTATCTCAGCCTTTCTGGCCACCTCGCGACCTATTCGGGCGGGGCGCATGGCATGTCCGACGTGCAGTCACTGGTCTGGGACCGCGATGCAGGCACCGCACTCAAGGGCGTCGAACTGTTCAATTCACCCGTGGCGCTGGAGCAGGGCTTGTGCAGGCGCTTGTGCAATGCGCTGATTGCAGCGCGCGAGGAACGGCGCGGGATTAAGGTCGCGGAAGGCAGCGACGACATGTTCGACAAATGCCCCAGGCTCGACGAGGCGAACGTGCTGGTCGGCTCTTCCAACGGGCGCACGTTCGACCGGCTTTCGATCTACTTTGGACCCTATGTCGCGGGCGCGTATGCCGAAGGGGCCTACCAGCTCGATTTTCCGGTCACGGCCTCGGTTCTCGACGCAGTGAAACCGGCGCATGCGAGCGCATTCAGCGTGCGACGCTAGCCATCTCGCAATTCGCGGATGGAGCGCCTATGTGGGGCGCATGACCGAATATCAGGTAATCGACGCCGACGAGACCGTTTATCGCGACGGCACTATCAAGCTCCACGGGCCTGAGGGCTTCGAGGGCATGCGCAAGGCCGGACGACTGGCGGCGGAAATCCTCGACGAGCTGACCACTTTCGTAAAGCCCGGGGTGACCACGGGTGCGATCGACGACCTTGCACGGAGCATGATGCTCGATGCCGGAGCGGTGCCGGCGACGATGGGCTACCGCGGCTATACGCATAGCTGCTGCACCTCGATCAACCACGTTATCTGCCACGGCATTCCGTCGGACAAGGCGCTCAAGGAAGGCGACATCGTCAATGTCGACGTCACCCCGCTGCTGGACGGCTGGCATGGCGACACCAGCCGGATGTTCTTTGCCGGCGAACCCTCGATCAAGGCCAAGCGGCTGGTCGAGGTGACCTATGAGTGCCTGATGCTGGGAATCGAGGCCGCCTCGAAGCCGGGCGCACGGGTAGGCGATATCGGTGCGGCGATCGAAGCGCATGCACGCCAGTTCCGCTATGGCGTGGTGCAGGAGTTCTGCGGTCACGGCCTCGGCCGCCTGTTCCACGACGCGCCCGAAGTGATCCACGCCGCACGCGCCGGCACGGGCCCGCAGCTCAAGCCGGGCATGTTCTTCACCATCGAGCCGATGATCAATGCGGGACGCCCGCATGCCAAGGTCCTGCGCGACGGCTGGACCGCAGTGACGCGCGACAAGTCGCTGTCGGCGCAGTTCGAGCATTCGATCGGCATCACCGAAGACGGCGTGGAAATCTTCACCGAAAGCCCCAAGGGGCTGCACAAGCCGCCTTACTAGGCCTCCCGCGCTGCCCTGATCGCCGCTCCGGCGGCGAAGGGGGCGAGGGCGCACAGGCCGAGGCTGAT
>JBFOLW010000259.1:0-7150 GCA_040830305.1 Erythrobacter sp. | reverse complement strand
TGCCTGGTGGCGCGACCAGCTCGGCAAGCCCCTTGCGCAGCGTCCTTGCGGCGATGCCTTGCTCGACCTGATCGGCAAGAGCTGGTCAGGAGGAGAGACCGCACTCGTGGCGCTGATCGATGGCTGGGAAGCATTGCTCGCGCCGCGCCCGCTGGAAGACGCAGCCATAGCTCGATTCGTCGAGGGGCGCGCAACACTCGGCGCGGGGCTGGGAGAGCGCCTCGGCAAGTCGATTGCGGTTTCGGAAGCGGGAAGCGCCGGCAAGCTTTGGGCTTTCGCCGACCTTGCCGTCCACGCTCGGCACGATGCCGAAAGAAGCCAAGCGCTCGAACACGGCATGCGCCTTGCCGAGCAGGGATTGAAGCTTCCTAGAACTCTGCGTCCGCTGGCTGTGATCGGCGGACTCGCCCGGCGCTCGCTGCGCAGGGGTGGACAGGAAATGCTCGGTGATCGCCTGAGTCCCTTGGTAGCCTTGCGATTGGGGCTGTTGGGGCGCTAGGCTAAGCCCCTGCGGCAACAGGGGATTGTCCGATGAACCGGATCGTGCTCGGAGCACTGGTGGCGCTCGCATTGGTCGGGCTGGGTACGTTCTGGTGGCAGGGCAGGGCGCAGATCGAGCGTGGCGCACCCCCTCCAGCACCGGTCGAAACCCGTGAGCCACTGCCCGAGATCCCCGCCTCCGACCCCGGCGATATGGTCGGCCCCGCGCCTCCCACCGCGTCGGAACTCACCAAGGAGCAGCGCCGCTTTTTCCGCTACGATCGCAATCGCGACTGGCGCATCACGCGGACCGAAATGCTTTCGAGCCGCACCGGTGCCTTTCGCAAGCTCGACAAGGATGGCAACAATCTGCTCGATTTCGAGGAATGGGCGCACGCCACGGTCGACAAGTTCGAAGACGCCGATTCCGATGGCGACAACCAGCTGACGCCGGGCGAGTTCGCGACCACCGCACCCAAGCCGAAGAAGAAGCGCCGCTGCGCCTGCTAGGCCGGAACGGCCTCCATCGACGAAAGCCAGGCACCGAACTCTTCCTTCGCCCGGTTGGTGTAGGCTTCCTTGCGAACCTTCTTGCTCACATCGTGCAGCGGCGGGAACAGGCCGAAATTGACGTTCATGGGCTGGAAAGTGTCCGCTTCCGCATCGCCCGTGATGTGGGAAAGCAGTGCGCCGAAGGCGGTTGTGCGCGGCGGGGGCGCCCAGTCGTGTCCGGCAAGCTCGGCTGCAGCCATCATGCCCGCCATCAGGCCCACCGCCGAGCTTTCGACGTATCCCTCGCAGCCGGTGATCTGGCCTGCGAAGCGGATTCGCTCCGCATTCTTGAGGCGCAGCTGGCGGTCGAGGACGAGCGGCGAGTTGATGAATGTATTGCGATGCAACCCGCCGAGCCGCGCAAACTCCGCGTTCTCCAACCCCGGGATCGTGCGGAACAGCTCGACCTGCGCGCCGTATTTGAGCTTGGTCTGGAAGCCGACCATGTTCCACAGCGTGCCGAGCTTGTTATCCTGCCGCAGCTGGACCACGGCATAGGGCCACCGGCCCTGTGGGTGCTCCTCGGTGGTGTCGTAGGGATTGTCGAGGCCGACGCCCTTCATCGGCCCGTAGCGTAGCGTCTCCACCCCGCGCGCCGCCATCACCTCGATCGGCATGCAGCCATCGAAATAGGGGGTGTCGGCCTCCCACTCCTTGAATTCGGTCTTTTCGCCATCGATCAGGCCCTGGTGGAAGGCGAGGTACTGCTCCCTGGTCATCGGGCAGTTGATGTAATCGCCGTCCTCGTTGCTGGCTTCGGTCCGCTTGTTCCAGCGCGACTGGATCCAGCATTTGCTCATGTCGATGCTGTCGCGGTGGACGATAGGCGCGATCGCATCGAAGAATGCGAGGCGGTCCTGACCCGTGGCACCAACGATGCTTTCGGCCAGCGCCTGCGAGGTCAGCGGACCGGTTGCGACGATGGCCGGGCCATCGGTGGGCAGCATATCGACGCGCTCGCGCACCACGGTGACATTGGGATGTTCTTCCAGCGTGCGCTGGACTTCGGCGGAGAAGACGTCGCGGTCGACCGCCATCGCCGAGCCGGCCGGCACGCGAGCGATTTCACCGGCGCGCATGATAATGCTGTCGAGGCGGCGCATCTCGTGATGCAGCAAGCCGACCGCATTCTTGGTGTCGTCGTCGGAGCGGAAGCTGTTCGAGCAGACGAGTTCGGCCAGTCCGTCGGTCTGATGGGCAGCGGTCATCTCGCCGCTACCACGCATTTCCGACAAGCGCACCTTGAAGCCGCGCCGGGCGAGCTGCCATGCGGCTTCGCTGCCGGCCAGCCCGCCGCCGATTATGTGGATATCATGGTTCATCGCGCGGCCCCTAGTCCTTGCAAGGGCCCCTCGACAAGGCCTAGCGATGCGCGATGCCGCTTCCCGCTCTTGCCAGACATCGCCCATGGTTGCTGCTCAGCCTCATTGCCGGAGTCAGCTATTTCTTCGCGTCGGACGAACCAATCGGCGGCGCATGGCTCATGCTGTGGAAGGGTGCGGGGGTGGCATTCCTGGCCATCTACGCGGCGTTTAGGGGGAAGGGCCTCGACGGGCTGCTGATCGCTGCGGTGCTTGTATTCGGCGCTCTCGGTGACGTTGCGCTCGAGGTCAGCTTTCTTGTCGGGGGCGGGCTTTTCGCGGTCGGGCATGTGATCGCGATTGCCTTGTATCTGCGCAATCGCCGCGAATTCGTTACGGGTAGTCACATAACCACAGCCGCCGCACTTCTCATACTCACGCCCATGATCGCCGGCCTGATTATCTATCCGCTGGAAAACTGGTTCCTGGCGACCGCCTATTCCGGGCTGGTCGGCGCGATGGCTGCCGCAGCGTGGTCGAGCCGTTTTCCGCGCTATCGCGTCGGGGCCGGAGCGGTCATGTTCGTGGTCAGCGACTTGCTGATTTTTGCTGGCGAGGCGCAGGCGCTGCCTGCAGTGGTGACTGAGTGGCTCATCTGGCCTCTCTATTATGGCGGACAGTTCCTGATAGCGGTGGGTGTCGTGCAGACACTGCGCAGCGACCGGAGTTGGAAGGCGGCCTAACCGTGCCAGGCTGCGATCGTCGTCCGATGCAGTTCGCGCCGATATCCCTCGTATCCGCCCGTTGCCTTGTGCAGGACCGAGCGATTGTCCCACATGACCAGCATGTCGGGTTCCCAGCGGTGGCGATAGACGAATTCGTCGCGGACCTGCCATTGCGCGAGCTCGGATAACAGGGTGATGGCTTCCGCCTGCGGCATGCCCTCGATCCCGATGATATAGCCGATCGACGAATAAAGGCATTCGACGCCGGTTTCGGGATGGCGCTGAACAAGCGGATGGGACTGCGTGGCCCGCGCGCTGTCATCGGTACGGATGGCCATCGAACGGCCCGTGTCGCGCGCGCCGTATGTGCCGTCGGGAGCATAGGCGAGCTGTGCGCTATGAATTGCGGTTAGCGAACGCAGGTGTGCTTTCCGCTCTTCCGGCATGGCGGCAAAGGCTGCCGTCTGGTCGGCGAACAAGGTGTCACCGCCCATCGGCGGGATGTCGACTGCCATCAGGCAGGTCCCTGCGGGTGGGTGCTCCAGGAAGCTCCAGTCGCTGTGCCAGTTCTCGGCGAAAAGCGGCGTCTGTTCGTCGGCCTCGCGCAGGATGGCTGCGATATGCCGGCGGCCCTCGATCGGCGCGAAGAAGGGGTCCTCGCCGAAGCCGCCCATCGCACACGTGAAGATCTCGAGCGCATCGTCATCGATACGCTGGTCGGGGAAGGCGAGCACCTTGTGATCGAGCCAGATTGAACGGATTTCTGCCGCCAGTTCATCCTTTACGGGTCGGGACAGGTCGAGCCCGGTGACGCACGCGCCGCACGCCTCACCGCTGGGCTCGACCGTCAGCGTCATCCGCCCGGTTCCCCGTCGATATTCTTGTCCGAATGCTTGGTCGTGTAGGGCTCGGTCTTGTCGAGACCGCCGCGATCGGCGATCTCTTCCGCGACGGCTTCCTCCGCGTCGTTCTCGGGTTCTTCGGTCTCGTCGATCCGCGCAGCCTTGACGATCTGTTCGCCCTTGGCGACGTTGAAAATCCTTACGCCCGAAGACCCACGGCCGGAGATCGAGAAGCCCTCGTGGTTCTCGAAGCCACCTTCGATCAGGTGACGGAAAGTGAGCGGCAAGCGGATGAGCTTGGCCTGGTCCGTCACGAGCATCAGTTGCATTCCATGCCGGACCGGGAAGCTGGCGACCACATGGCCGTTGCGTTCGGGGTTGCTCGACGGTTCGCCGATATTTGTCAGGCCCTGGCCGCCGCGGCCTGTGGTGCGGTACTCATATGCGGACGAAATCTTGCCGTAGCCGTTGGCGGTCAGCGTGAGGATGAATTCCTCCGCCTCGGCCATTTCGGCGACCTTTGCTGCGTCCAGCGTCGGTTCGTTCTCGTTGTTCTTCCATGCCGCGGCACGCAGATAAGCATCGCGCACTTCGGTATCCCGCTCGCCCGCGTCGAGCACAGCCATCGATACGACCTTTTCGCCGTCCTTCAGCTTCATGCCGCGCACGCCGATACCGGTACGGCTCTTGGTTTCGCGAGCATCGGATGCCGCGAAACGGATGGCCTTTCCGGCATCCGAGGCGAGGAAGATTTCTTGGTCTTCGGTCAGCAGGCGCACGCCGATCAGGCGGTCGCCGCTGCCTTCGACGAACCCCATGGCGTATTTGCCGTTGCTGGGTACGTTGGTGAACGCATCCATCGAATTGCGGCGCACCATCCCCTGCTCGGTCGCGAACACGATATTGAGATTTGACCACTCGCCTTCGTCTTCGGGAAGCGGCAGGACATTGGTGACGCGCTCGTCGTCGCCCAGCGGCAGCAGGTTGACCATCGGCCGGCCCTTGGTCTGCGGCCCGCCTTCGGGGAGCTTCCACACCTTCATGCGGTAGACGCGGCCGGTATTGGTGAAGAACAGCACGGGGTTGTGCGTCGAGGTGACGAACATCTCGACCACCGCGTCTTCATCCTTGGTCGCCATGCCGCTGCGGCCCTTGCCGCCGCGGGCCTGGGCGCGGAACGCGTCGAGCGGCGTACGCTTGATGTAGCCGCCGTGTGTCACGGTAACGACCATCTCCTCGCGCTCGATGAGATCCTCGTCCTCGATCCCGTCCCAGGCGGGCGCGATCTCGGTGATGCGCGGTGTGGCGTAGGTGTTGCGGATCTCCGCGAGTTCCTCGCGCATCACTCCGTAGAGCTTCACGCGATCGGCGAGGATCGAGAGATACTCCTCGATCGCGATACTCAGTTCCTTGAGCTCGTCACCGATCTCGTCGCGGCCCAGTGCGGTGAGGCGATGCAGCCGCAGGTCGAGGATTGCCTTCACCTGGCGTTCCGACAGGCGATAGGTGCCGCCGGTCTGCTCGTCGGTTGGCTCGATCGCTTCGACTAGCGCGATGTACTGCGCGATGTCGCCGATCGGCCATTCCTTGGAAAGCAACTTGGCGCGTGCGTCGGCCGGGTTGGAGGACCCGCGGATCATCGCCACGACCTCGTCGAGGTTCGACACGGCAACCACGAGGCCGAGCAAGATATGGGCGCGTTCGCGCGCCTTGTTCAGTTCGAACTTGGTGCGGCGGGTGATGACTTCTTCGCGGAAGCCGATGAAGGCCTGCACGAAATCGCGCAGGGTCAGGACTTCCGGGCGTCCGCCGCGGATCGCCAGCATGTTGGCCGGGAAGCTCGCCTGCGCCGGCGAGTACCGCCAGATCTGGTTGAGCACGACTTCCGGGGAAGCATCACGCTTCAGATCGACGACGACGCGTACACCTTCGCGGCTTGATTCGTCGCGAATGTCGGAAATGCCTTCGATCCGCTTGTCCTTCGCCGCTTCGGCGATTCTCTCGACCAGGCCGCTCTTCCCGACCTGGAAGGGGATCGAGGTCAGCACGATCGACTGGCGGTTGCCCTTGGTCTCGACCTCGTGGCGGGCGCGCATGAGGATGGAGCCACGGCCCGTGGTATAGGCAGCGCGTGCGCCCGACTTGCCGAGGATCAGCGGTGCGGTGGGGAAATCGGGTCCCGGGATAATCTCGAACAGTTCTTCCGAGGTGATCGCCGGGTTCTCCATGAAGGCAAGACAACCGTCGATGACCTCGCCGAGATTGTGCGGCGGAATGTTGGTCGCCATGCCGACCGCGATACCGCCAGCCCCGTTGACCAGCAGGTTGGGGAAGCGTGCGGGGAGAACCGTGGGTTCCTGCCGCGAGCCATCGTAGTTGTCGGAGAAATCGACGGTGTCCTTGTCGAGATCGTCGAGCAGTGCGTTGGCGACCCGCGCAAGACGCGCCTCGGTATAACGCATCGATGCGGGCGGATCCGGGTCCATCGAACCGAAGTTGCCCTGGCCGTCGACCAGCGGCACGCGCAACGACCAGTCCTGCGTCATGCGGGCGAGGGCGTCGTAGATCGCGGCGTCGCCGTGCGGGTGATAGTTACCCATCACGTCGCCGACGATCTTGGCACTCTTGCGATAGGGACGCCCTGCAACGAAGCCGCCCTCCTGGCTGGCGAAGAGGATGCGCCGATGGACCGGCTTCAGGCCGTCGCGCACGTCGGGCAGCGCGCGACTGACGATTACGCTCATCGCGTAATCGAGATAGCTGGTCTTCATCTCATCGACGATGTCGATGCGAGCGTAGTCATGACCGCCGGGAGCGGGGGATTCCAGGATGTCGGTATCGTCGGACAAAACGTGTGATTCCGTATTGCGAACTGCTTATGTTCTGATCGGTCGAAGCTTAGGCGAAAGGGGCGCGCAGCGCCACTCGGAGGCGGGAACCAATGGCTGCTTTGGTGCGCTTTTCCACATATGGGTAGCCATGCCGCGAATGATAGGGCTGAACCGGAGGCCGGAGGGTCATTCAATGAGCGTTCAGCCCGCTCCAGCTAGAAGAAATTTGCAATGAGCGCTCACAAGCGGCATGTGCCGCGCAGCCTTTTATGACCGGAGCCCCGAAGCGCTCAGCCCCCTTTCAAATCTTGGGAGTTCATCACATGATTTTCACTCGTCTTGCCCGCAGGAACGGCGCGGCTTCGACCCTTGCACTTGCCCTCGCGCTGGCCACTGGCGGCGCCCTTGCCGCGACAGCT
>JBFOLW010000258.1:0-14735 GCA_040830305.1 Erythrobacter sp. | reverse complement strand
TGCGGTCTACAAGACACTGTTCCGCATGGGGTATCCTTTTGCCTATTCGCTCGACGATATCGGCGATTACATGAT
This sequence comes from Erythrobacter sp., assembly GCA_040830305.1. Taxonomy (GTDB): domain Bacteria; phylum Pseudomonadota; class Alphaproteobacteria; order Sphingomonadales; family Sphingomonadaceae; genus Qipengyuania. The sequence continues at coordinate 14,660 of JBFOLW010000258.1, read as the reverse complement.
CGCCAAGCACCGGCTGATGACTCACTGGCACGAGCAGTTGGGCGAGCGGATCGTTCATGTCGACTACGAGGACCTGGTGCGCGACCAGGAGGGCGAAAGCCGCAGGCTGATCGCGGCGACCGGGCTGGACTGGGACGACCGGGTGCTCGAATTCCACCGCGATCGCGCACCGACGGCGACTGCCAGCGCATCGCAGGTCCGCCAGCCGATCCACACCAGGTCGGTCGGCGCCTGGCGCCGCCACGAGGATGCCTTTGCGCCGCTGGAGCGCAAGCTGAAATCCGCCGGAGTTGTCGCATGATCGGCCACCTTTTCGTTGCCTTTGCCGCGCTCGCCTCGGCTACCGTGGCGCAAGCGCAAGCGGGTGCTGAGGATCTTCTTCCCACGTCGCATTTTACGCCTCCTGCAGCTTCCCTTGCGCCGAACGAGGAAGTGACCGGAACGCTGGAGGTCTCCGGTGGCGAGGCGTCGCTGTTTGCGGTGCATGCCAACGGTTTCCGGATGGATCGCAAGGCGCTGCGGCTCGACCAAGTCCCGCCGCTGCGGATCGATCTGGTGCAGGACAGGGCGCGGATCGTGCCGGTGCAGCGCGGCCCGATCCGCGACACGCACCCGCACTGGGAATGGATCGTCCAGCCGGGCGTCGCCTGGCACGATGGCGATGGCCGAAGCTGGATGTCGCTTCCCGTCGCGCTGGCCGAGCGTAATGCCAACTGCGTGCACAATGGCCTGCTGAAGCTCGAGATTTCGGCTGCTAGCGCGACAGCCGACTTCCAGATTGCGAGCGAAACCTGCGCGTACTTCCAGTTCGACATGCGTGCCCGGCTCGAGGCCAGCTTTACCGCAGGCACAATCGAGGGTGCCGCGCACATCGTCGAGGGCGACCGGCGCGAACGCGCAGCGCGGACCGACGAACGTCCGATCGCCGATCTGCCCTTTGCCGAGCGTCTCGCTGCGCAGGACCAGGTACCCGCAGGAGCGCTGACAGCACGCGGCACCGTCCTGGGCGGGGTACATTACGTCGGCCAGTGCGAGACGCGCGCCGGGTCCTATCCCTTTTGCGCAGAGCTGGTCCTGCCGTCCTACAGCTGGGCGAAATCGCTCTTCGCCGGGGTCGCGGCGATGCGGCTCGAAAAGCTTTATCCCGGCTCGATGCGGCAGAGCATCGCGACCTATGTCGGCGGCTGCGAGGAGGCCGATTGGGGTGATGTCACCGTGAGTGATGCGCTCAACATGGCCACCGGCCATTACAACGATCGCGGTCACGAGGTGGACGAAGCCTCGGACATGATGAGCCGCTTCTTCCTCGCCGAAACGCATCCCGAGAAAATTCTCATTGCATGCCGCGGCTTCGGCCGGCGCACCGACCCGGGCACCCGTTTCGTCTATCGCACCACCGACACCTACATCGCCGCGACCGCGATGACCGGCATCCTGCGCACCGAACGCCAGGATATCGGTGCAGATCTGCACGTCGACCTGCTGCAGCCGATCTGGGACGGGCTGGAGCTTTCGGCGCTGATGGCGGCACCCCGCCGGACCTACGACGAGAGCGCGATCCCCTTCGCCGGGTGGGGCTTGTACCTGACCCGCGCCGACCTGGCGCGTATCGCCGCCTTCCTCCAGCGTGGCGGGACGATCGATGGCGAGGCCTATCTCGACCCCGCCATGCTGTCCCTGGCGATGCAGCAAGGCTCGCCGCCGCATGGACTACGCGCAGCGAGCGACGACCAGCGCTATCGCCATGGCTTCTGGTCTTGGAATGCGGGGCCCTACCTCGGCTGCGCCGGCGATCTCTGGGTGCCGCTGATGTCTGGCTACGGGGGCCTTGCTGCCGCCTTCCTGCCCGATGGGCAGCTTTACTATCACGTGAGTGACGGGGGCACGCACCGCTGGGGAGCCTCGGCTCGCGCGATCCATGAACACTATCCCCTGTGCGAGGTTTCGCCATGACCACCGCTACGCTTGCGCCTTCTAAGGTCGATCCGGCCGGCATCTTGGCGGGCATCATGCTCAGCTTCCTTGCGACGGCCGGCCTGTTCTATGTCAACATCATGGCGGCGATCGTCGATGGATTGATCACCGGCCTCGGCCTGTCCGAAAGCGAGGCGGGCCTCATCGGATCGGCCAATATCTATGGCGCGTCGGCCGGTGCGCTGGTGGCGGTCGTGCTGATCAAGGCGGTCCCCTGGCGACCGGCGGCCTATGTGCTGCTGGTGTCGCTGATCGCGCTCGACCTCGTCTCGATGCCGATCCGCGATGCGGATGCGCTGCTGGCGGTGCGCGCGATTCATGGGCTCGTCGGTGGCATGCTGGTGGGGATCGCTTTCGGGGTGATTGCGCGCACTGCACAAGCCGACCGGACATTCGGTATCCTGCTGTTCGTGCAGTTCGGGCTCGGCGGGCTGGGCGTGATGACCTTGCCGCAGCTTGTGCCGATCTACGGAACGCAGGCGCTGTTTATCGCGCTCGCCATGTTCAGCTTCGCCAGCCTGGTGATGCTAGCGTTCCTGCCTGCCTATCCGCCCAAACCCCGCACGGTTAGCGAGGCCGGCACGGTCGAATGGCGGCCGCTGCTGTTGACGCTTGGAGCGATCTTCTTGTTCCAGGCCGCCAATATGGGGCTGCTCGCCTATATCTTCCGGCTCGGCATCGCCTACGGGCTGGAGCGGACCTACACCAGCTATGCACTGGGCCTCGCGACTTGGGTGGCTCTGCTCGGGCCGCTTTGCGTGATCCTGATCGGGACCAAGTACGGCCGCTTCCTCCCGCTGGCATTGGTCATGTTGCTGACGCTTGGCGGCACCGCGATCTTCCATTTCAGCGCCCATCCGTTGGCCTATCTCGTAGCCAACTGCGGCACGGGGATCACCTGGGGCATGGTGATGGCCTACCTGCTCGGCATGGCATCGCAGTTCGATGGCGCGGGACGCACGGCCGCTGCCGCGGGCTTCGTGTCTAAGATCGGCCTGGCCTCGGGGCCGCTGGTGGCGGGCCAGTTGCTCGGCGGCCAGGGCGACTACGGCCTGCTGATCAATGTCGCGCTGGCGACGCTGCTGCTCAGCATGCTGGTCATGCTGCTGCCCGCACGCCTGCTCGACATCCGCAAGACCGACTGAACTGGATCCAGTTTCCGGCAAAATCTGGACCTATCCGCTGCCGGCCCCCGGTGGAAGATTGCCCCATCCAGGGAGGGATGGAATGAACGATATGGCTCAGCCGACTGCCGCCGCTTCTCCGATCTGGCAGAGTGTGATCGCCGGCGAGGATCGCCCCGCCCGCGATAACCGCCAGTTTGCAGTGACCAATCCCGCGACGGGCGAAGAGATAGCCCGCGTCGCCGATTGCGGGCGCGATGATGCCGAAGCTGCGATCGAGGCAGCCCATACGGCGCTGCCGGCCTGGCGCGCGCGCACCGCCGCCGATCGCAGCGCGATCTTGCGCCGCTGGTTCGACTTGATGATCGCCGACGAGGACCGGCTGGCACGCCTCATCACCGCCGAAATGGGTAAGCCACTGGCCGAAGCGCTGGGCGAGGTCCGCTATGGCGCGGGCTATCTCAAGTGGTTCGCAGAAGAGGCCGAGCGCATCTACGGCGAAATCGTTCCGGCCCCGGTAGGCGGAGCCAAGGCCTTCGTGACGCGCGAGCCGGTGGGCGTGTGCGCCGCGATCACGCCGTGGAACTTCCCCAATGCGATGCTGATGCGCAAGGTCGCCCCGGCGCTGGCGGCGGGGTGCACGATGGTTGCCAAGCCAGCACAGGACACGCCGCTCTCGGCACTTGCCGCGGCGCAACTCGCGCTCGAGGCGGGCGTTCCGGCCGGCGTGTTCAACGTCGTGCCATGCAGCAGCCCCGCCGGGGTCGGCGCGGCGCTGACCGAGAGCTCGCTGGTGCGCAAACTCTCCTTCACCGGGTCCACCGAAGTGGGCCGCCGGCTGCTCGCCGCATGCGCGGGCACGGTGAAGCGCACGTCGATGGAACTGGGCGGCAACGCGCCCTTCATCGTGTTCGACGATGCCGATATCGACGCCGCGATCGAGGGCGCAATGGCTTCCAAGTATCGCAATGCCGGGCAGACCTGCGTCTGCGCCAACCGCTTCTACGTCCAGCGGGGCATCCACGATAGCTTTTGCGAGCGGCTGGCCGAGCGGGTTGCCGCACTCAAGGTGGGCAATGGCACCGCTGAAGGCACCGAAATCGGCCCCCTCATCAACCAGGCGGCGCTCGACAAGGTCGTCCGTCTGCTCGACGACGCCATTGGCCAGGGCGCGCGCCTCGTTACCGGTGGCGCGACGGTCGAAGGCCGTTTCTTCGAACCGACCGTGCTCGCCGACGTCGCACCAGGCTCGCCTATCGTGACCGAGGAAATCTTCGGACCTGTCGCGCCGATCATCGCGTTCGACAGCGAGGAAGAGGTGATCGCCGCCGCCAACGACACCCCGTTCGGGCTCGCCGCCTATTGCTACACGCGCGACCTCGGCCGTGCGTGGCGCATCAGCGATGCGCTGGAATACGGGATGGTCGGTCTCAACGAAGGGATCATTTCGGCCGTGTCCGCGCCTTTCGGCGGGATCAAGCAATCGGGCATGGGCCGCGAAGGCTCGCGCCACGGCGTCGAAGACTATCTCGAAATGAAATATATCCGGATGGGAGGACTTTCCGCATGAGCTCGACACTCGCAAGCAAAACGATCCATTCGGAAATGGTCGGCAACGCCGCGTGGCAGGAGCGAAAGAACGCCGCCATCGCGCGCGGCGAGGGCAATCTTGCGCCGATTTTCATAGAGCGCGCCGAGGGCTCGCAAATGTGGGATGTCGAGGGCAATCGTTATCTCGATTTCGGCACCGGGATCGCGGTGGTCAATACGGGCCACCTGCATCCGAAGGTCAAGGCGGCAGTCGCCAACCAGCTCGACCACCTCAGCCACAGCTGCATCATGATCACACCCTATGCGAGCGCGGTCGAACTGGCCGAAAAGCTCAATGCGCTTGCGCCGGGCGACACGCCGAAGAAGACCATGTTTGTCACTACCGGCGCCGAGGCGGTCGAGAATGCGATTAAGATCGCGCGCTCGCACACCCGGCGGCGCGGGGTGATCGCGTTCGACGGCGGCTATCACGGGCGCACGATGATGACGCTGGGGCTGACCGGAAAGGTCGCGCCCTACAAGACCCGCTTCGGCCCCTTCCCGGGCGAGATCTATCGCGCACCCTATCCGATCCCCGGCCACGGGATCACGGAGGAGATGGCGCTCAAGGCGCTCGACACGCTGTTCCGGACCGATCTCGATCCGGCCGACTGCGCCGCGATGATCCTCGAGCCGGTGCAGGGCGAAGGTGGCTTCTATCCGGCGCCCACCGCCTGGTTCCGCCGGCTGCGCGAGATCTGCGACGAGCATGGCATCGTGCTGATCGCCGACGAGGTCCAGACCGGCTTCGGTCGCACGGGCAAGATGTTCGCCTGCGAGCATGCGGGTATCGAACCCGACCTGATGACCATGGCGAAGGGCATGGCAGGCGGCTTCCCACTGGCGGGAGTGGTCGGCAAGGCCGTGATCATGGACGCGGTCGACCCTGGCGGTCTTGGTGGTACCTACGCCGGTTCGCCGATCGGTTGCGCGGCGGCGCTCGCGGTGCTCGACGCGATCGAGGAAGAAGGGCTGGTCGAGCGCGCGAAACACATCGGTGCACACTTCAAGAAGACCCTGTCCGATCTGCGGGCTGAATTTCCCGAGCAGCTCGGCGACGTGCGCTGTGAGCGAGGTGCGATGATCGCACTCGAGCTTGTTCAGGAAGGCTCGATGTCAAAACCCAATCCGGCACTGCTCAAGGACGTGATGGCGGAATGTCACAAGCGCGGCCTGATCATCCTGGCCTGCGGGATGTACGGAAACGTAATCCGCTTCCTGCCAGCATTGACGATCTCGGACGCGGAAATCGACGAGGGATTGGCGCTGTTCTCCGAAGCACTCCGGCAAGCTGTTGACGGCCAAAACTAGCCGGGCCGCTCCGGAGAATACCGGCTGATGCAAACCTCACCGCGGCAGCAACTTTGCCGCCGGTTGCGGAATGTCTGCTTCAATGAACCCAACTCACAAGGCGGACGTATCCGCAGCGAACGGAGGCCATCCGCCGGTCGGCAATCCTATTCATGGCTGGCAAGCCATTGACCGAATACGGGTGCGTTCGAAAGCGCTACCAAATCGTTTCGAAGACATGTCAATCAACCACCAGTCGCAGGGTCCGACACAGAAGAGGCCGTTGGATAGCCACTGCCCTGCCTCCCCTATTTCCCCTGGCTGAAACCATCCGTGCGGGCGACAAGGGCGCTCATAGCCGCTGGCGTACCAGTCCATCGCACGCGGCCGATCAAACCTTTCCCGGTTCAGGCGAGTGAAAGGACAGCGGAGCCTACGGGGCTGCCTTTCGTTTGATTGCGGGATTTCCAAATTGTGCTGAGTTGGCTGAAGCGCGCCGCCCCTGGTCTTGCTATTGATCTGGGAACGGCAAACACCGCGGTTTACGTGCGCAACGTTGGGATCGTCCTGAACGAGCCTTCGGTCGTCGCCATGGAAACGATTGACGGCCGCACCAGGGTGAAAGCGGTGGGCGACGACGCCAAGCTGATGCTTGGCAAGACTCCGGACAACGTGCAAACCTACCGGCCCCTGCGCAACGGCGTCATCACCGATATCGAAGTGGCCGAGCAGATGATCAAGCACTTCATCGGAAAGGCGCAGGGAGGCACTGGCCGCCATAGACGCGCCCCCGAAATGGTCATCTGCGTGCCTTCTGGTTCAACGCAGGTGGAGCGCCGCGCAATCCGGGATGCCGTGACGCAGGCCGGAGCAGGCAAGGTTTGGCTGATCGACGAGCCGATGGCGGCGGCGATTGGTTCTGATCTTCCCGTCAACGCTCCGCAGGGATCGTTGGTGGTCGATATCGGCGGCGGAACCACCGAGGTCGGAATTGTTTCGGTACAGGGGCTGGCGATGGCCATGTCGGTCCGGGTCGGCGGCGATCGGATGGATGACGCCATTGCCACTGCCATTCGACGAAATCACAATTTGGTTATCGGGGAGGCGACCTCCGAACGCGTGAAAAAGCAGTTTGGCGCGGCGGTTCTCGATAAGGGGGCGGCTCCGCTAGTTGCGAGCATTCGGGGCCGCGAGTTGTCCCGCGGCGTTCCGCAGGAGATCCAAATCCAGCAGGACGAGCTCGTGGCAGCTTTGACAGAGCCCGTCGGCCAGATTGTCCATGCAGTGCGTATTGCGCTGGAAAAGGCAGCTCCCGAGATTGCCGCAGACATCCTCGATTCGGGAATCATGATGACTGGCGGCGGCTCGCTCCTACCGGGCATAGATCGCGTGATTTCGCAAGCCACAGGGCTTGCTGTGACCATCGCCGAAAATCCGCTGAACTGCGTAGCCCTGGGAGCAGGAGCCGCCCTCGAGGATGGCAATTACAGGGGTGTATTGCGGGCAGCCTGAACGTTCCGTCGCCTTTGGGGCCGACAGTGGCCGGTCCGCTATCGGGATGTGCCTTCATATAGGCGGAACGCCGACTCAGGCAATAATCTTCGACATGGTGTAAGCAATCTTGGACCAAGTCCGAGATGCCTAATGCTATTGTGCACCACAAAGTAAGTCTCGGACTTCACTGCTCCATGGCGCTTTTGCGACCAATATTTGGCGAAACTATTCTCCTCGCAGAGAGGCTCCCGCGTAAGGATCGTAGTTGGCTGGGGGCAGGGAGGTTCTGGCTTCCGCGGGCATGATGACCATGGGTTCGGGCTCAGCCGGCGCTGCCGACTGCCAAGCACCGGAAAGCCCCGTCCCGATTGCCGGGGCACCGAGCAATACGAAACACCCGAGGACGACCCGCATGCCCTGCCTTATGGGCATTTGCCCCATCAGCATTAGCAATCCGACAAGACTCACAGCGAGAATGCACAGTCCGGTTGCGAGGCTCCCGAGCAGCAAGCCGTTGATCCACATGATGGCGGAGATGAGGACGAATTCCGATCCCTGCGAGACCAAGGCGTGGTTCAATTGGCCACCATGACCTGAGCTACCCGGCGCCGGCCGGCATGCCGCTCGAGTTGGACGAAGACATCGATGCTTTCGCGCACGTAGTGGCGCACGTCGTCACGCGAAAGACGCGAGCCGGTCTGAAGCACGAGGAGGGCGAGCTGTTCGATTGCTCCAGGGGCAAAAGGGGGCGGGCGCGAGTATACTGACAATCAAGACATCTTTGGCGTATTTAATTGGAAGCGTTTAGCATCATAAGAAAATGAAAGCATAGTAGGGGTGTTTAGAGGTGGTGGTGGTTGGAATGGTCGCCGTGCAAATCACAGATTAGCAGTAACTTAGAAGTTGGGTTCGAATCCCTCCTGTTCCGCCACCGGCCCCTTCGCGAGCGCGCCCGGGATCGCCCGACATTTCGGGATATGCACACCCAGATCGGAGGCGTTTGTGCGCTCTCGTCGGCTTCAGAATCATTTCGTCGGGGAAAGGACGGGCGGTGCTTTTGCAAAGCAGGCTGCCAGGCCGCAGGACGTTGCGAGTTTTTGAGCTGTAATCGGGAATTCTGGTCCGATGATGTACCTGGAACCGAGCTACCTGTCCTCGATAGCTTCGCAAATCGCGACCATGAGCAGCGTGCTGGGCGGTTTTGCGATTACCTTCTTCGCCACCGTTCTGGTGTTCACGGACTCGTCCCGGGCGGCGCGGATCGCGATTGCCGCATCTTCGCTTGCCGCAGGCCTCTTCATCGCCGCCGTAGGCGCGAGCGTGGATATCGTCATTTCGACCCATCCGGAGGCACCGCTCTCGGTTCAGGCCAAGAGCCTGGGGTGGTCGCGATGGGTTTCGGTCCTGTCCTTTTCCGGCGCAATTTTCCTGCTTTCGATCGCCATCGGAGCCTCTGGCTGGATGCGGTCCCGCTCGATCGGAATTGTTACGAGCCTCAGTGCGTTTCTCAGCCTGTTCCTGTTTGTGTCGTCCCTGATGGTGTCGCGCACGGCCTAGCACGTTCGCCGTCCGCCACCGGGTCGTTGGGCGCGCGACCGCTCCTGGCACAATGGAAGCTCGGTGAGGTTGTGGGCTCGCGGTTCAGAACGACTGCTCGACCCGCAGATTGAACAATGGTGCCTCGCTTTCGCTGTCGAAGCGCGCTCCCGTGAGGGGGAAGGCGAGCTCGAGATCGAGGTCGAGATCCCGCGTCAGATCGAGACGCAGGCCGCCACCCGCCGAGGCCAGCGAGCCACCCCCGCTGCCCGACCGAAGGTTCGAGACGGTGCCGCCATCAGCGAACAGATAGGCCTGGCCCCGCGGCAGCCAGAAGCCCGCGCCGCGCCAGTCGTAGCGCAGCTCGCCGAAACCCATGATCCCCTGGTCACCCGAGCGTTCGTTGAACCGGTACCCGCGCAGGAAGGTGGTCCCGCCGAGACCAAGGTCTTCGGTTACCAGCAACGGATCGCTCGACACCTGGCCGCGTCCGCCCAGACCCACGCTGAACGAGCCGCCGATCGGGCGATCCCAGGCAAACCAGCCGTACAGGCTCGTGAAATCGATCGAGGCATCCGAGCGCGAGGCGAGCGGGTCTCCCGGCTGCGTTGCAGAGAGGATGTCGAGACCCTTCGATACCATCAGCCGGCCACGGAAATCGCCGCCGGCGAACTCGCCGCGCGAATAGATGCCCGCTCTCAACGCCGGGATGCGGTCGTGCCGGTAGACGGTGCCTGCCCGCTGGCTCTGCAGGTCCGTTACCTCGAACTCACCCAGAACCCAGACGCTCAACCCGCGCCGTCGCACGATCGGGTATTTGAGATCGACCCCCGCGCGCCATAGCCGCCCGGAGATGTCGCGCTCGGTCAAGAACGCCCCCGGGTCGGTCGACGAATAGGAAACATGCGTGCCGAGCTCGAGCCCATCGGCATCGATCACGATGTTGTAGGACCCGGTGGCGTATTGCAGCTCGCCGGGCTGCAGCGGGTTGGTACCGACCGCGAGGTCGACCTCGTCCGCAGAGGTGAGGAGGCCGTTGAAATCGACTTCGAGCCGCGCGCGCACGGGACCGACCGGTTCCGAGCCATTGTTGCGGATCTCGACCGAGGCCGCAGTTCGCGTCCGCCTTGTCCGCACCACGAGAACGCCCACCTCGCCTTCCTTGACGAAACGCGTATCGAGGATCCTGACGCCGGAGATATCGTCCGCGAGCAGGATCCGGCGCTCCACCTCCGCCTGCGTGACCGGCTTCCCGGTGCGCAGCGGTTCAAGCTGGCGCCGGATCGCGGCATCGGTCGCACCGTCGATGCGGATTTCGTCGATGGCGCCCTCGTCGAGGTTCACCCGCAGCAGGCCGAGCCGCAGGTCCTGCTCGGGGATGGTCGCGGTTGCGAAAATATAGCCTTCGTCGCGGGCGCGTTTCGCGATCGCATCGGCAAGGCCGCCAAGATCGGCCGGGCGCAGGGTCCGCGAAGCGAAGCTTTCGATGATATCGACGAATCTGCTATCGGGCAGCGCCTCGTTGCCGACGATGACGATTGAGCCGACGGTTATGGAATCGGCGCTGTAGTCGAGTGTGGTTGGATCGAGTTCGTAGGGCAAGCTGATGGCAGGCGCTTCGCCCGAATTCTCGTCTTGCTCGTCCTCTTGCTCTTCGAACTGATCGGGATCGGTTCGGTCGAGCGCTGACTGCGCGGATAGCGGCGGCATTGCTACCGACCAGAGAACAAGAAACCCGAGCTGGCGGATGGCCATCGAATCAACCCTTCAAGAGAAGGGGCTCAATAGAGGCGAAGTAACTAATATTCCGTCAATATAACCGATTTGTTAAGCATAAATGATTACTGTGCGTAGAGCCGCGGCAGTTAGGGCAGGATCAGGAAGGACCTGTTATGCCCATATCGAAGCACACCCTCGTTCCCCTCGCCATCCTGCTCTCGAGCACCAGCGCTCTCGCACAGTCGGGGCCTTGGAAAGTCAGCGAGACACATGGCCAGGTGGTGATCCGCTCGCAGAGCGGAGAGCGCACTGCCAAGCGCGGGGCCCCGGTCCGGGCCGGCGAACAGGTGGTGACCGGTGTCAGCAGCAACGCGACGATCGTCCGCGGAAACGAGTTCGTTACGCTGCGTCCCAATACGCAGGTTACGATCGTGCCGCGCGAGCGGGAAAGCGGTGTGGTCCAGATCATCCAGAATATCGGCAGCGCGATCTTCAACATCGGTCGCCAGCCCAATCCCCACTTCGGTGTCGACACGCCGTACCTGGCCGCTGTGGTCAAGGGCACGACGTTCTCGATCACCGTTTCGGGCGAAGGCGCCTCGATGCAGGTTACCGAGGGTGCGGTCGAGGCGGCAACCGTCGATGGCGGTGCGCGCGATCTCATCCGCCCGGGCGAAGTCGCGATAATCGCCGCCGAAGACCGCTACCGGCTGACCGTCGAGGGCGATTTGTCCCGGCATTTCGATTCCCCGCAGCGGGATGGGAACGTGTCTGCCTCGGGTGCCCCGGCTGCCGTTCCCCCGCTGGCGCCCGTCCAGCAAGCATCGCTGGTGACCCTCGAAGGGCCGACGGCGATCAATGGTGCGGCGATGCAGGAGGCGGTGATCGTGACTGCGGTGCGGAGCTCGCCGGCGGACCTGGGAGAGATCACGAACGGCCTTGTGGGTGGAGAACTCGAGGCACCCGTCCTTGAGGCAGTCTTCGAGGAGGCAGTTGTCGAGGATGAAGACCTTGACGAGGTCACCGTGGGCGGCGGGGATGCCGGATCGGACGATGACGACGGCGGCAATGATGCCGGATCGGACGGCGATGATGCTGGATCCGACGGCGATGACGGCGGCGATGATGACGGCGGCGACGATGACGGCAGCGACGATGACGGCGGCGACGACGACGACGGCGAACTGGACGAAGATGAAGGTGAAGACGATGACCGCGCGGCGAGCGTTGGCATCAGTCTATTGTAACCGAGACGCACGATGGCGACTGGCGGTCTGAGCGAATCTCTTGCCGGGACACCGGTCCGGCGCGGTCGCCAGACCTGGACCAGCGCCACGATCCTCGTCGTCGCCCTGTGCGTCGCGATCATAAGTACACCGACGGAATGGCGTCGGCTGATCGAGAACGAACTGCATGCAACCGCCGCCGGTCTGCTCAAGCACAAGGCGTCGCAGCAGGTCCACATCGTCGAGATCGACGCAAACAGCATCGCCGAGGTTGGGCGGTGGCCCTGGCCCCGCCAGCATTACGCCCGACTGATCGAACAGCTCGATGACGCGGGCGCGCGCTCGATTGTCTTCGATATCGATTTCTCTTCGCACCAGTCGTTGCAGGGAGATACCGCTCTGGCAGAGGCGATCGAGACGGCCGAAGCCATGGTGGTCCTGCCCACCTTTTCGCAGACGGCGACGGAACATTCCGACCGCCGCCTCGACGCCCTGCCGATCCCCATGCTCCGCGATGTCTCCAATCTGGCATCCGCATCGGTCTTGCCGGACGCCGATGCCCGGGTTCGCGAGATGCCCTACGGAACCGTAACCGATGGGATCCCGCGTCCTTCGCTTTCGGCACAGATCTCAGGCGTTTCGGGATCGGCCCACAGCAGGTTCCCGATTGATTTCAGCATCGATCCTGCTTCGATCCCGCGGCACAGCTTCATCTCGGTAGAACGCGGCGAATTCGACCGGTCGGAAGTTGCGGGCAGGGACATACTGATCGGCGCCACGGCGATCGAGCTGGGCGATCGTTACGGTGTTCCCGTCTACGGCGTCATCCCGGGAGTGACCATCCAGGCCCTCGCGGCGGAGACCCTGATCGGCGGCGGTCTTGCCACGCTGGGTCCGGTGCCGGTTCTCCTGTTAGCCTTGCTGCTGGGCTTTTTGCTGATCCGTTCGCGGACCTATTCGCAAGTCCTGGTCCGTGCCGGTCTCTATCTCGCGGTCATCCTCGGTCTCAAGCTGTTCGCATATTTCACTGCAGCAACCCTTGCCGATATCGTTCCCGGGGCAATCGCGCTGATCATCGCCGCAACGGCCCAGGCGATCCGGATCGCCAAATGGCAGCTCGACGAGAAGGCGCTGTTCGACGAGGAGACGGGCTTTCCGAATGCGTCGGCCTTCGGCATGCGGGAACCGGCGGAAGGGACACTGACAGTCGTCGCCTTCGTCAAGGAATTCGACACCATCCAGGCGGTGATCGGGAACGACGGGGTCGGCCAGTTCGTCAAGCGGCTCGTCGATCGTATCCGGTCCGTACACCACATCGATGCTATCTACCGCACCGACGCGCGTATGGTGGCGTGGTCGCACGAAGCCGATTTTCACTCGCTGAACGAAGCCTTCGCCGAGATGGCGGCGGCCCTCAACCGCTCGCTGGAGGTCGGCAGCCTGCGTATCGATGCCGAGGTCGCTTTCGGGGTGGCGTCGGGCAACAACCTTCCGGCCGCTTCGCGTGCCGCAAGCCTGGCCGCAAAGGAAGGCAAGCTGTGGCATGCCCACGAAGAGGCCGAATCCGTCATCATGGAGCAACGCGTGTCGTTGATGGGCGAACTCGACGAAGCCATCGCGGACCGGCAGCTCCAGGTGGTCTATCAGCCGAAGCTGCGGCTCGCGACGGAGCGTATCGAAAGCGTCGAAGCCCTGATCCGCTGGGACCATCCGGTGCGTGGCCACTTGCGTCCGGATTCCTTCATCCCGCTGGCCGAAGAAACCAACCGCATCGACCGATTGACGCTCTTCGTCCTCGAACAGACGATCTCGGACCTGTCGGATTGGTCGCGACGCGGGATCGTCATTTCGGCGGCCATCAATATCTCTGCCAATCTGATCACGACAGAAAGCTTTGTCAGCGCGGCAATCTCGATCGTGGAGGACTCTGGTGTGCCACGAGATCACCTGATCTTCGAGGTGACCGAATCTGCGACGATGAAGGATCCCGACTTGGCCGTGAGGAATCTTGCCCGGTTCCGCGAACTTGGCGTACTGATTTCCATGGACGACTACGGCACCGGGCAATCCACGCTGAGCTACTTGCAGAAGCTTCCGCTTTCCGAGCTGAAGATCGACCGGGCCTTCGTCCAGAACGTGCATACCGACCGCAGTGACGCGATCATGGTGAGGTCGACCATCCAGCTTGCCCACTCGCTGGGGCTGCGGGTCGTCTGCGAAGGGATCGAAGATGAGGCGTGCCTCGACTTCCTCCGGCAGGAAGGCTGCGACTATGCGCAGGGCTACTTTATCTCGAGGCCACTCTCGGCAAGCGATCTCGAGGCCAAGCTGCAGCCATCTGACAGCCTGCTGATGGCAAGTTGAGACGCCGGCCTCCTCACAGCTTCGAACCTCGGGGTTGAGGACAGGCTGGGCCACGGCCCCGCCAGATCAGCGGCAATCATGAGAAACGCCCGGTGCGCTGGGACCGGCGTGAGCGTGCCGAAGCCTTGTCCTCTTGCCCGCCAAGCCTCGCATGCATGTGTCGCTCAACGCTGTCGTCAGCGATGCGGAAACCCGTGTGCTGGAACGCTGGAGTGCAATCGAGCGTTTTTATGGGGCGCGAGACCTAGATTCGCGCCGGGCGACCCGCCGTCCCTGTCCCAACTGCGGACCAGCAGGTCGCCCGTTACCCTGTCTCGTGCAATAGCTTCCGTCCGGACGGGCG
>JBFOLW010000257.1:0-2767 GCA_040830305.1 Erythrobacter sp. | reverse complement strand
TGGGCTCGAACGGCTTGCCGCCATTGCGCATGACGGTGAAGTTCTCGCCGTCGACGATCGCGACATGGGCATTGCTGGGGAGGCGCATAGAGTTTGTCTCCTCTTTTGAGTTGCTTCCCTGTTCCAACGAGCGAAACCGCAAGGAGGTCCGGGCTTGAGCGGCGAAGCGTTTCGCTGCACACATGAACCGCATGGGAGAGATCGAAAGCGCGGGGGCGCTCGAGCAGGGGCTGGCAAGAGCGCTCGCACGCGTCGGGATGGATACGGTCGAGCGGCTCAGTCGACTGACCGGCGGCGCGACGATGGAAAGCTGGCGATTTAGCAGCGGCGGCGAGGATTTCGTCCTCCGCCGCGCGCCGAGCCTCGCCTTCATGGATGGGCGCCCGTTCGGTCACGCTACCGAAGCGGCCATCATTCGCGCGGCGCATGCGGCCGGCGTGACCGCGCCCGAAGTGATCGTCGAACTCGAACCGGGCGACGGGATCGGCAGTGGCTTCGTCATGCGTGCGCTGCCCGGGACGCCCGACCCGCGCGCGATCCTCGAGATGGAGGGCGCGGCATCCTTGCTGCACGCAGTGGCGCGCGATCTCGCCCGCATCCACGGCATTGCACGCACCGCGCTTCCGGACGACGTGCCGGAGATGGATTATGCCGAGGAGGTCGAGGGCCTGGCGCAGCAATTCGAGGAAGCGGGCGGTGACCGCCCGATCATCGCGCTCGGCCTCAGATGGCTGCGCGACAATCTGCCCGAGCGCATCGAGCCCGTCCTCAACCATGGCGACTACCGCCTCGGCAATTTGTTGGCCGAGGATTCGCGGCTCACCGGTGTGCTCGATTGGGAACTCGCGCATTTCGGAGACCGGCACGAAGACCTTGCCTTTGGCTGCATGGCGGTCTGGCGTTTCGCGCGCGTCGATCGGCCCGCGCTGGGGCTCGGATCGCTGCAGGACTATGTCGATGCCTACGAAGCCGAGAGCGGGGCGCGGGTCGATGCCGGGCGGTTCCGCTTCTGGCTGGTCCATCGCACCGTGTGGTGGGCGCTCGGCTGCCTGCGTATGGCCGGTTTCTGGCGCAGCGGCGACGACCGGATGCTCGAACGCGTGGTGATCTCGCGCCGGACCAGCGAGCAGGAACTCGACCTTTTGCTGCTGCTCGAAGAGGACGCGCCCGAAGAGGAGAAGGCGCGCCCCATGCCCGCTGCGGACGAAAAGTTCGAGCCGCTGGGCGAGGCAAGCGCGGGCGAGATCGCCACCGCGATTTCCGAATGGCTTGCGACGGTGAAAGACAGGATGGAGGGACATGACCGCTTCCAGCTGGCGGTGGCGCGCAACGCACTCGGCATGCTGGCGCGCGGCGATGCGATTGAGATCGAATTCGACGACGACCTGCTCGCCCGGCAATTGCTCGACGGCGAACGCTCGCTGGCGACGCCAGGGCTGCTTGCGCTGCTGCGCCGCAGCGCTCTCGACAAGCTGGGTGCCGACGTGCCGAAGTATCCGATGCTCGCCCTCGCGCGTGCCAAGTGGACAGGAGAGGATTGATGGATTTCGCGATTCCCGCCGAGCTCGAGGCTTACTACGCCGAGCTCGAAGCATTCATCGAAAACACCATCGAGCCGCTGGTCGCGAAGGACGACAATATCCGTTTCTTCGATCACCGCCGCGAAGATGCACGCACCGACTGGGACCGCGGCGGCCTGCCCAGCCATGACTGGGAAGACCTGCTGCGCCAGGCGCGCAAGGCGGCCGACGATGCGGGCCACTGGCGGTTCTCCGCGCCGAAGAAGTATGGCGGCAGGGATGGCTCGAACCTGTGGATGGCAGTGATCCGCGACCGCTTCGCGCAGCGCGGGCTTGGCCTGCACAACGACTTGCAGAACGAGCATTCTATTGTCGGCAACTTTCCCTTCGTCGCCATGTTCGAGACCTTCGGCACCGAGGAACAGAAGCAGGAATTCATTACCGGCGGTTTCGAGGGCAATCGCCGCGTCGCCTTCGGGCTGACCGAGCCCGATCACGGATCGGACGCCACATGGATGGAGACCAGGGCGGTGCGCGAGACCCGTGACGGGACCGACGGATGGCGCATCGATGGCGAGAAGATGTGGATCACCGGCATGCATGTCGCCACGCATTGCGCGATGTTCGCGCGCACCAGCGGCACGAACGGCGAGGCGAGCGGGATCACCTGCTTCCTCGTGCCCAATCCCACCCCGGGCCTCGAGATCGAGGAGTGGATGTGGACCTTCAACATGCCCACCGACCATCCGCGCCTGTCGGTCAACAATGTCTGGGTGCCGGACGAGGCCATCCTTGGCGTGGAAGGGCGCGGGCTCGCGCTGGCGCAGAGCTTCGTCCACCAGAACCGCATCCGGCAGGCCGCGTCATCGCTGGGCGCGGCGCAATATTGCGTCGAGGAAAGCGTCCGCTACGCGCGCGAGCGCAAGCCGTTCGGCGAGGAACTGGCGAAGAACCAGGCGATCCAGTTCCCGCTGGTCGAGCTGGCGACGCAATGCGAGATGCTGCGGCTGCTGATCTACAAGACTGCCTGGGAGATGGACAACATGCCGCACGAGGAGATCGAGAAAACGATCTCCGACAAGGTGTCGATGTGCAATTACTGGGCGAACCGGCTGGTGTGCGAGGCGGCCGACCGGGCAATGCAGGTGCATGGCGGGATCGGCTACTCGCGGCACAAGCCGTTCGAACACATCTACCGGCACCACCGCCGCTACCGCATCACCGAGGGCGCGGAGGAAATCCAGATG
>JBFOLW010000256.1:0-4424 GCA_040830305.1 Erythrobacter sp. | reverse complement strand
GACATCATAGGTCAGATCGCCCGTGCGCCCCTTGATGCCCGCTTCGTAGTTCATCACGCTGTCGGCGGTGTAGATTTGCCATGCCGGATCCTCCGCGAAAGTTCCCGTCAGTGGAACAGCATTGGATCCGCCGCGACGATAACCTTCGGAGATGGTCACGTAGGCGAGCTGGTCGTCGGCGAAGCGCCACGACAGATTGCCCTTGAACAACACATCATCTTCGCTGGTTTCGAAGGTGGCTGTGGTCGGATTGGCCAGCGCCGCATAGAGCGGGAGATCGATGAAGGTCTCGTTGCGCGAATTGTTGTCGAAATACCGCGCGCCGATCGTCAGATCGAGCGTTTCGGTAGTGTGCCAGGTCACCTCACCGAAGACCGAGAGCTCCTCGAAATCCTCGTCACGGCGATAGATGAAGTCGCGGTCGCCGGTGACTGCCCCCGCGAATGCCGGAAGGAAGACGTCCCACCAGCGCTTGAATCCGCGCAGATAGCTGTCCTGCGTCGAAACCAGGTTCTGATCGCGATAGAAGCCGCCGATCACGTAATCGAAGGTTTCGTTGCCATTGGAGACCAACCGCAGTTCCTGGACGAAGGCCGAATCCTCATAGCCGCGAACCGCCGAAGCCGCCGGACGCGGATAATTGTAGTAGAAGCCGAGGAAGCCTGCCTGCGCGTAGAAGCCGGTGTTCTCGCTCGTGCTGCCACCTTCGGTGTCGTAATAGGAGGTCGAGGAGGTCAGCGTGGCAAACCCCATGTCGATATTGGCTTCGAGCGCGACGAGGTCGACTTCACGATCCGAGGGTTCGAGCTGGATCGAACCGATCTCGTTGTCGCGATAGGGCCGCCCGAAACCATCGGAACCGACCGTCTGCGCGCGGCGCCCGCCGATGTCGTCTTCCTGGTGCGCGTAGAACAGCTTGGCCTGGAAGCTGTCGCTCGGTTCGAACAGCAGCGTGCTGCGGACCATCCATTGTTCGGCGGTATCGGCATCCTCGACCGAGCGATAGGAGGCCGCCGGATCGAGCACGCCATTGGGTGCGGCGGGAAGCCCTTCGCTGTCGAGTTCGTAGACATTCACATAGTCGGTGATGCCCGGATAGTCGGCGTAGGAGGCAACCACGCGCAGCGCGAGGTTGTCGCCCAGCGGGACATTGACGACGCCGTCGAGCGAATAGCCGATGCCGTCCGAACCGTTGACATGCGACAGCGAACCGGTGGCATAGCCGCCGAATTCACCCAGCACGGGATCGCGCGTGATGAAGCGGACGGTGCCGCCCAGTGAACCAGAGCCGTAGAGCGTCCCCTGCGGGCCGCGCAGCACTTCGACGCGCTCGATATCGCGCAGCAGGAAGTTGGCGAAGACTGGGGTTTCGTTGACATAGGTCGACACGGTCGCGACCGAGGAGGTCGCGTAGTCGCCCAGCGCATTGCTATCGACATTGAGGCCGCGGATGCGGATCTGGTTGACCGTGCCGGCGTTGCGGAACCCCTGGTCGACCACCGCGACGCCGGGGATCGAACGCAGCAGTTCGGCGCTGTCGAAGGTCTGCGCGGCTTCGATGTCGTCGCCGCTGACCGAGGTGATGTTGTAGGGAACGTCGATGACCCGTTCCTGCCGACGGGTCGCGGTCACGACGATGACCGGCCTTTCACTCGCTTCTTGCGCGCCCTGCGTTGTATTCGTCTCCTGTGCAGAGAGCGGCGTCGCCAATGCGGTCGATGCCAGCAGAAGGCCTCCGAGGCCCGAAACGCGCTTGTGTGTGGTCTGAATCACTACCTGATCCCCCCTTTGCTTTCGTTATTCTGGAATATGGTCTGCGCAGCTGACTTCGCGCGGGTGTCGCTATGCGGCAGCGCCAGTTCGCCAAGCTCGGCCATGGCTGCCTTGCGCGCCTCGGCGCTGGCATGCAGCGGATATTCGAGCGGCGTGTCGCGGAAGCTCTTGAGAACTTGGCCGAGACCGTGCCAGCCTTCCGCCCGCGCATCGCGCACCTGTTGCAGGTCGAGCCGCAGTGCAGCCACGTCGCGACCCTCGCCACTTTCGTGGATCAGTTCGCCGCCCGGGCCGTAGAAGACCGAGCGCCCGTTGCCGAGCGCTCCGGCGCAGTTCACATCGATGAAATAGCACTGGTTGATCGCCGCGTTGGCCCGGGCGATCGCCAGTTCGACATCTCGGTCGATCGTATTGGTCAAAGTCGGCAGGATGATCGCTTCCGCGCCCATCGCGGCGAGCGTGCGCATCGCTTCGGGAAACCACATGTCGTAGCAGATCGCGAGACCTAGCCGCCCCACACCGGGGATATCGAAGACGCAGTATTGGTCACCGCAGGCAACCCCCTTCTCATACGGGAGGAAAGGGAAGAACTTGTCGTGCCGGGCGATGATCTCGCCTGCGGGATCGAACACCGGTGACACGTTGTAGATCGCGCCGTCGCGCTTCTGGTAATAGGAGCCGGGGATCAGGAAAAGCCCGGTTTCGCGGGCGAGATCGGCCATGCGCTGCTCGAGCGGCCCGCCCTCGGGCTCGGCCTTCTTGGGTGACGGGCCATGCGCAGCCAGCTCTCCGAAAACAACTAGGTCGACCCAGGGGAAGCGCCGCGCGACAGCACGCGTCTCCTCCTCGATCAGCGCGACATTGTCTGCGCCGTTGCCCTCGATCTGGACTGCCGCGACACCAAGCTTGGCCATTCACTCCCCCTCCGAACGAACAAAGGTTCGGACAGGATCGCCCATTCTATTAGGTCCAGTTGAATTTGATTTATGGAGCCAGTTAGGGGTTGGATGCCGAAGCGGTTCCGATCGAGGCGCGGTCGACCCGGCGCCCGTCCTGGTCGAGCCAGAAGATCTGGTTGCCGTCCTTTTCGACGCGGAACCGTCCCGTCTCGCCATAGGCCCAGGTGGTCCATTGCCGGCACCAGTGATCGCCTTCGATCCACCAACGCCCCTCGTCGCGATCTTCCTGCGCATAACCGGCGCGGCCGGTCATCCGGCCATCGGGATGCAGTTCGATGATGCACGGCTCGCCATAGACCGTCTGGTAGTTGAGCCGCGCTCCGGTGAGGTGACGTCGCAGGCCAGCATCCGACAGCAGTTCGGCCGCGACATCATCCCTGTGAGGACCGGACGGATCGCGATCGGAGCGCCCGGCGAGCCTGCGCATTTCGCGCGACAACGCTTCGATACCGGGGCGGATATGCGCCTCGTCGAGACTGGTCACTCCCAGACGGAACATGTTCGAATGGCCCTGCGCCTCGGCAAAATAGGGTGTCGCAGGCTCGATCAGGACACCCGCGTTCTGCGCAGCTGTGCGCAGCGCATCGGCATCGAGGTCCTCGGGCCCGCGCACCCAGTAGGAAGTGCCGCCCGTCACCGGCGGGATCGCAATCGACAGGGGGCGATAGTGGTTCAAGGCATCACGCAGCGCGATCAGGCGCCGCTCGTAGATGCCGAACAACCGGCGCAACATCGCGTCGTAATGCCCTAGCGACAGGAAGATGCCCGCCGTGCGCTGTGTGATTGGCGAGGGCTTGCGTGTCGTCAGATCACGCAGCCGGCGCGCGGCGCGGATGAAATCGGCCGGTCCGACAAGAAAGCCCAGTCGCAGGCCCGGCGAAAGCACCTTTGACAGCGAGGCGACGTAGACCACGCGCCCTTCGCCATCGGCGCTCTTGAGCGCAGGCGGTGCGTCGGCGAGGAAGCTCAGCTCGCATTCGAAGTCGTCTTCGATGATCAGGCTGTCATTGCGCCGCGCCGCCTCGAGCAAGGCCTCTCGCTGGGCCTGCGGCATCGTGACACTCGTCGGGCGTTGGCGGCTGGGCGAGACATAGAATAGATCGACCCCTTCGAGACCGGTTTCGATCTCGACCCCGGCATCGCCCACCGGGCAGAAGCGCACCCTGGCATGGCGTTTGTGCGCCAGCGCCCTGACATCGGGTTCGCCCGGATCCTCGAGGCCCACCGTGCTGCCGCTTTCGCACATCAATTCGAATGCCAGGTGCAGTGCCTGCTGCTCGCCAACGGTTACGAGGATTTCGTCGGCCGCCGCGGCAATACCGCGGCGCGTGAGGATTTTCTGCCTGAATTGCTCGACCAGCAACTCGTCGTCGGCCTCGCCGGTATCGGTCGACCAGCTCTCGACCTCGTTGACCGCCAGCGCCATGCGGCTCGCCTCGCGCCATTCGGCGATCGGGAAGAGCGTGCGGTCGTAAAGCCCTTCGATGAAGGGGTAGGGAAAGCGCCGCCAGTCGGGCGGAAAGCGCAACCGCCCGCCCGGGATGACCCGCTGCGGGGCGCGGCGCATCACTGCCGAGCTCGCGCCGCGGGGCCTGACACCCGCGACCGCAGTGGACGGCGACGGCCTGTGGCCTCGCGCAACATAGACGCCGCTTCGCTCGCGCGAGGCGAGATGCCCCGACGCAATCAGCT
>JBFOLW010000255.1:0-5572 GCA_040830305.1 Erythrobacter sp. | reverse complement strand
TCCTTGACCAGCCCGCTGGCCTTGCTCATGTCGAGGGTCGCGCCGTGGCGGCTCTTCAGTTCCCCCATCACGCGGCCCATGTCCTTCATGCCCTCGGCATCGAGATCGGCCTTGATCTGGGCGATGGCCGCGCGGGTCTCGTCCTCGCTCATCTGCTTGGGCAGGAATTCCTCGATCACCGCGAGCTCGGCCTTTTCCTTGTCGGCGAGTTCCTGCCGGCCGCCGTCTTCGTACATTTCGATCGATTCGCGGCGCTGCTTGGCCATCTTAAGCAGCACGTCGGTGACCATTGCGTCGTCCTCGGGCTTCTTGTCGGCGGTGCGCAGCTCGATGTCGCGATCCTTGATCTTCGCGCCGATCAGGCGGAGCGCGGCGGTGCGCTCCTTGTCCTTGGCCTTCATGGCGGTGACGGTTTCGGCCTGGATTTTTTCGCGCAGCATGGGATTTCCGATAGTTGGTGTCTGGTATTCGCAGCCCATTTAGAACGGTGCACCGATATGCCAAGTGTTCTGCTTGACGGGAATCGCTGCGGCCCCTAGCGGCTGGGACTTAGCACACATCGCTGGAAACCTTTTTACCCGGAGCGCCCATGGCCCTGTCCGCATCTTCGCACGCGCAACCCTCAGGCGCGACGGGAGTCCTCGTGCTGGGAGACGGCACCGTGATCTGGGGCAAGGGCTTCGGCGCCACCGGTTCGGCGGTGGGCGAAGTCTGCTTCAACACCGCGATGACCGGATACCAGGAGGTGATGACCGATCCCTCCTACGACAGCCAGATCGTGACTTTCACCTTCCCGCATATCGGCAATGTCGGCGCGAACGAGGAAGACCACGAGAGCCGAGGCCTCGGAGCGGTCGGTTGCGTAACGCGGCAGGAAGTGACCCCGCATTCGAATTTCCGCGCGCAGGATGAATTCGTCGAGTGGATGAAGCGCCACGGCAAGATCGGCCTGTCGGGCGTCGATACCCGCGCGCTGACCCGCCGTATCCGCCTCTCGGGCGCGCCCAATGCGGTGATCGCGCACAGCCCGCGCGGCGAATTCGACTTGAAGGCGCTGAAGCAGCAGGCGGCGGAATGGAGCGGGCTCGAAGGGCTCGACCTCGTCCCCGGCGTCACGCGCGAGGGTCAGGAGGACTGGACCGGCGGGCACTGGCAGCTCGGTTTCGGCTATACCAACGGCCAGGCAGAAAAGCCGCACGTGGTCGCGCTCGACTATGGCGCGAAGGACAACATCTTCCGCAACCTCGTGAAGGCGGGCGCGAAGGTGACGGTGGTGCCCGCGCGCACTTCCTTCGACGAAATCATGGCGCTGAAGCCCGACGGCGTGTTCCTCTCGAACGGTCCGGGCGATCCGGCGGCGACGGGCGAATATGCCGTGCCGGTGATCAAGGCGCTGCTCGATGCCGACGTGCCGCTGTTCGGCATCTGTTTGGGCCACCAGATGCTCGGCCTCGCGGCGGGCGCAAAGACCGCCAAGATGTTCCAGGGCCACCGCGGCGCCAACCACCCCGTCCAGCGCGTGGGCGAGGGGTGGGGCGAGAGCACCGGCCTCGTCGAGATTACCAGCATGAACCACGGCTTCGCGGTCGATGGTGAGACGCTTCCAGACACGGTCGAACAGACCCACGTCTCGCTGTTCGACGGCACCAATTGCGGCATTGCGATCAAGGGCAAGAAGGCCTTCGGTGTGCAATACCACCCCGAGGCAAGCCCCGGCCCGCAGGACAGTTTCTACCTGTTCGAGAAATTCGTGGGGATGTTGGGGTGAGCCATGAACCGTGGCGTCGAATTGTCGAGGTGATGCTTGAACGAAGCGTTGAGCCAGCCGAGCGCGCAGCAGCGATATCGGCAAATTATTCCCCTGACGACAGGGTTTGCTGGCATTTCATGCCACTAGATGGTTTGATCGACGATCCGGAAAGTGACGTAATATACACCGAGGCCGCGAAGCGCGCCTTTGGGGATCGCGATGATTGCACACTTGAATTCTGTGGCTTGGGTGGTTTCGAGGTTTGGGATCAGCAATTGCCAAACCTAGTGTGGCTGAGGCAGCGCTCTGAAAATTTGGCACCAACGGCTTACTCCTTTGGCGCGCAACTCGAAGGTTGGTCTTACGAACCGAGGGGTTACCCCGAAGGAATCCCGCAAGCTTTCGGCACTGACGAAGAAGAAGAATAGAATGCCCAAACGCACTGATATCTCCTCGATCCTCGTCATTGGCGCCGGTCCGATCATCATCGGCCAGGCGTGCGAGTTCGACTATTCCGGCACGCAAGCAATCAAGGCGCTGAAGGAGGAGGGCTACCGGGTCATCCTGGTCAACTCCAACCCCGCCACGATCATGACCGATCCCGAAATGGCCGACGCCACATACGTGGAGCCGATCACGCCCGAGATCGTCGCCAAGATCATCGAGAAGGAACGCCCCGACGCGGTGCTGCCGACGATGGGCGGGCAGACCGCGCTCAATTGCGCGCTCGACCTTGCCAACCAGGGCGTGCTCGAGAAATTCGGCGTGCAGATGATCGGTGCCAATGCCGATGCCATCGACAAGGCCGAGAACCGCCAGCGTTTCCGCGAGGCGATGGACAAGATCGGCCTCGAAAGTGCGCGCAGCGGTGTCGCCAATACGGTCGACGAGGCCTTCGCCGTGCTCGAACGCACCGGTTTGCCCGCCATCATCCGCCCCAGCTTCACGCTGGGCGGCACCGGCGGCGGCATCGCCTACAACAAGGCCGAGTTCGACAAGATCGTGCGCGAAGGTCTCGACGCATCGCCCACCACCGAGGTCCTGATCGAGGAATCGCTCCTCGGCTGGAAGGAATACGAGATGGAGGTGGTGCGCGACCGCAAGGACAATTGCATCATCATCTGCTCGATTGAGAATGTCGATCCGATGGGCGTGCATACGGGCGATTCCATCACCGTCGCGCCGGCGCTGACGCTGACCGACAAGGAATACCAGATCATGCGCACCGCCAGCATCGAGGTGCTGCGCGAAATCGGCGTGGAAACAGGCGGTTCGAACGTACAGTTCGCAGTCAATCCGAACGATGGCCGCCTGATCGTGATCGAGATGAACCCGCGCGTGTCGCGGTCCTCGGCACTGGCGTCCAAGGCCACCGGCTTCCCGATCGCGCGCGTCGCGGCGAAGCTGGCGGTCGGCTACACGCTCGACGAGATCCAGAACGAGATCACCGGCGCGACGCCTGCCAGCTTCGAGCCGACCATCGACTACGTCGTCACCAAGATCCCGCGCTTCGCCTTCGAGAAGTTCAAGGGATCGAAGAATGAGCTCTCGACCGCGATGAAGTCGGTCGGCGAGGTCATGGCGATCGGCCGCAGCTTTGCCGAAAGCATGCAGAAGGCGCTGCGCGGCCTCGAAACCGGGCTCGACGGGTTCAACCGCATCACCGAGTTCGAGAACGTCAGCCGCGAGGTGATCACCGCCTCGCTCAGCCAGCGCACGCCCGACCGCATCCTCAAGATCGCGCAGGCCTTCCGCGAGGACTTCACCGTCGAGGAGGTCGCCCGGATCACCGGTTTCGACCCGTGGTTCCTGCGCCAGATCGAGGCGATCATCTACGAAGAGAAGATGATCGGCCACAACGGGCTGCCGCGCGATGCGGCCGAGATGCGCCGCCTCAAGGCGATGGGCTTCTCCGACAAGCGCCTCGCCACGCTGGCAGTGCGTTCGGTCGGCGTCGCGGGCGGCATGGGCGAGACGCAGGCCAAGCGCTCGGGGCTGCTGCACGACGCACTCCGCGCAATGGCGGGCGCCACCAGCGAGCAGGAAGTGCGCGATTTGCGCCGCAAGCTCGGCGTTTATCCGGTCTTCAAGCGGATCGACAGCTGCGCCGCCGAGTTCGAGGCGATCACGCCCTACATGTACTCGACCTACGAGGCGCCGAGCTTCGGCGAGCCCGAGGACGAGGCCATGCCGTCGGACCGCAAGAAGATCGTCATCCTCGGCGGTGGCCCCAACAGGATCGGGCAGGGGATCGAGTTCGACTATTGCTGCGTCCACGCCTGTTTCGCGCTGGCCGAGGCCGGGTTCGAGACGATCATGGTCAACTGCAACCCCGAAACCGTCTCGACCGATTACGACACTTCCGACCGCCTCTATTTCGAGCCGCTGACCGAAGAAGACGTGCTCGAGATCATGCGGGTCGAGATGTCGAAGGGCGAGGTGGTCGGCACCATTGTCCAGTTCGGCGGGCAGACGCCATTGAAGCTCGCCGCCGCGCTCGAACGCGAGGGCATTCCGATCCTCGGCACCTCGCCCGATGCGATCGACCTTGCAGAAGACCGCGAACGCTTTGCCAAGCTGGTCAACAAGCTCAAGCTGATGCAGCCGATGAACGGCATCGCCAAGAGCCGCGACGAGGCCGCCGCGGTCGCCGCGCGGATTGGCTATCCGGTGCTGCTGCGCCCGAGCTACGTGCTCGGCGGGCGGGCGATGGAGATCGTCGACAGCGAAGCGCAGCTCGACGACTACATCGCCACCGCGGTCAACGTCTCGGGCGACAGCCCGGTGCTGGTCGACCAGTACCTGCGCGATGCGATCGAGTGCGATGTCGACGTGGTGTCCGACGGGTTCGAGGTGCGCATCGCGGGCGTGATGCAGCATATCGAGGAAGCGGGCGTGCACTCGGGCGACAGCGCCTGCACGCTGCCGCCCTACAGCCTGCCCTCCGACATCATCGCCGAAATGGAACGCCAGGCGACCGAGCTTGCCAAGGCGCTGCAGGTACGCGGCCTGATGAACGTGCAGTTCGCGGTCAAGGATGGCGATGTCTACCTTATCGAGGTCAACCCGCGCGCGAGCCGCACCGTGCCTTTCGTCGCCAAGGCCATCGGCCAGCCGATCGCCAAGGTCGCCGCGCGCGTGATGGCGGGCGAGGGGCTGCACACCTTCGAACCGTTCGATCTCAACCCCGGTCACATGGCGGTAAAGGAAGCGGTATTCCCCTTCGCGCGCTTCCCCGGCGCCGACCCGGTGCTCTCGCCCGAGATGAAATCGACCGGCGAAGTGATGGGCATCGATCGCAGCTTGGCGCCCGCCTTTCTCAAGTCGCAGCTGGGCGCGGGAATGAAGCCGCCGCAATCGGGCACGTTGTTTGTCTCGGTCAAGGATAGCGACAAGCCGTTGATCGTTCCCGCGGTACAGACGCTGCTCGACAAGGGCTTCCGCGTGATCGCCACCGGCGGCACGCAGACCTACCTTGCGGAGCAAGGACTTGCCGTCGAGCCGGTCAACAAGGTGGCCGAGGGGCGCCCGCATATCGTCGACGCGATCATCGATGGCGAGGTGCAGCTGATCTTCAACACCACCGAGGGCTGGCAGTCGTTGCTCGACAGCAAATCGATCCGCGAGGCGGCGCTGGAAAAGAAGCTGCCCTACTACACTACAGCCGCCGCATCGCTTGCTGTGGCGCAGGCGATTGCAGAGGTTTCACCCGACCAACTTGAAGTGCGTTCGTTGCAAGACTATTATAGCTGACGAAGAACACGAAGCCCGCCTCCCCGACATCCGAACCGATTGGCTTCCGCACTCCTGCGGACCAGGTTC